>DAIUCL010000242.1:0-1339 GCA_036846185.1 Chitinophagaceae bacterium | reverse complement strand
GTAATGAGTATCTTACTACAAATATAGCAATATTTTAAATAGAATTTGCAAATATTCAACTTGCAACTGATATGTAAATACCATCTATAGGGTATTGAATTCACTAATTAGTCTAGTATCTTTGCACTACAAAAATAGAATAAACATGAAAAAACTACTAATGCTCAGTGCAATGACTGCAATGACATTTTTTGCACAAGCCAAAGACAAATCCGGAGCTAACTCAAGCAGCTATCCTGCTCATGGTACTATGATCAACGCCGGTGTGGGTGTCTCCAACTGGGGTTTACCCATTTTTGCCGGAGTCGACTTCTTTGTAAGCGACATGGTAAGCGCCGGGGCAATCGCCGGATTTAGTGTCAAAAAACAAAATATAGGAACCTACTCAGGTAAGTATACCCTCATGGGTGGCGGCGTAAGAGGTAATTATCATATCGGAAAACGCTGGAAAAACACACCCAAAAACACGGATTTGTACTTAGGGCTGAATCTGGGCTACTACTCCCTCTCCTACAAAGATAATAATGGCAACAAGCTCACCGGTGCCGGTATCGTCAATAGTGTTCTTGCTCTGGGTGCACAAGTGGGTGCTCGCTATTATTTCAGTAAAAACCTCGCAGGCCTTGCCGAAATCGGTGGTGGTGCAGGTATCTCCGGCTTACGCTTAGGTATTACTTACCAGCTCTAACCGTTCATCAACATTCACACACACAATACCAAGTACCACTAGCGTACTTGGTATTTTTTTATTTAGGGGCTATCGACAGATGGCCCTTTTTCGTCTTCGATCCGTCCCTTATGGGGTACGCTACGCTCCCGTGCTCCGCGCGCTTCGCACCGCCTCCTGCGTCGGCGCCCTCCAGGCACGGCAGCCTCCGGGCTTTGGTAACCATATCATCTTTCTGAAGGTGGATGTATGGAATACTTACATTGAAGCTCTAGAATTAGAGATACTATCTTCATCACGGCATCCCACCCAAGCTTACTGACTCTTTATCTTTGTATGGCACTATTCAGCCTAAGAAGTATATGCTCAGTATATGCATTCCGATTCGTATCATCATAAATACTCGAAATTATGCTGCGGCAACGATTGTAGTGGAAAGCCCACAGGACCTACATGGATTTTTTTCGAGCACTACAAGAGCGACCGCAGGAAGCTACTTGTAGGCGTAGAAAAAACCATGTAGGTACGAGGACTTGAAACGAAAAGCGTGTCAGCCGCCCACAAGTTTTTTAGAAAAAAATATGAATAAGCTCAGCTCCTCATAAGATTTTGTGGTACAATAGTCGGGAGAAGCGATTTTATATTAAATTGCACGCATATACAGTTATACAC
>DAIUCL010000241.1:0-1501 GCA_036846185.1 Chitinophagaceae bacterium | reverse complement strand
TCTGAATACAAATCTATTATTCAGAAATTCGTCATTTTCAAGTGGTATTAAGGTAAACTCACACTATTTTATGTTAAATCTTAGTAATAATTTTTTGTTTATGTTAACGAATTCCTTAAATTGCATTCAAAATTTACATTTATGCAAAGAAAATTACTCATTATCTATGCAATGTTACTTTCAGCAGTTTTTTTGCTGCCAACAAATAACGTGCATGCGCAAGCTTTCTGTACTCCCACTGTAGGTATCACCGGAGCCACAGGCGACTTTATCAACGACTTCAGCTTCAATACCTTGGTCAACAATGGTAGTGGGGACAATCCCTCTGATTATGCCCTCTATCCCCAGTCCACCTCAGTAGTGCAAGGTATGACATACAATATCTCCATGCAAGCAGGCCCGGCTTGGGGACAAGGATTTGGTGTATGGATCGACTACAATGGCAATGGCAACTTCAACGATCCCGGCGAATTTGTTTATGCCTCTCCATCTACAGGTTATACAGCATCTCCTGCTACCGGTACTGTCACTATTCCTATTACAGCGGCTCCAGGTATACGTCGACTTAGAGCCGTAGCCAAATATGCCGGCATAGTCACCGCCGGCGAATCATGTTCTATCTCTACCTTCGGCGAATACGAAGATTATGATATCACCATCATAGCCAATACCCCATGTAGTGGTGCTCCTACTGCGGGTACATCTACAGCTAATCCAACGACACTATGCGCTGCCGCTAGTACGTCATTATCTCTTACCGGCAACTCACTATTAGGTGGTTTAAGTTACCAATGGATACGCTCAACTACAGGTTCTGCACCATGGACAGTGATCCCAGGCGCTACCACCTTCCCATATAGCGAAGTCCCACCATCATCACCTATGACCTATCGTTGTATTGTTACTTGTACCAATCCCGGTGGTGGCTTTGATACATCAGCACCGGTCACCGTCACTGTTCCAGCCTTTAACCCTTGTTTGTCATGCTACTGCGCTAATGGTGCCTCCTTCGATTTTTATGAAGAAATCCTTAATGTAACTCTAGGACCTATCAATAATACCACGGACTGTCTCAATCCATTAACCGGTTCTCAAGGCACCGCTACCGGGAATGCCAAACGATATTCTAATTTCACATGTACTAGCGTACCTATCCCCGCCTTGTTTGTTGGTCAAGCTACACCTTTTTCCGTTACTGTTGGTAACTGCGACGGATTTAGTCTTGGTAGTGGAGTAAGAATCTATATTGATTACAATCAAAACAACTCATTTACAGACCCTGGTGAGGAAGTATACACTTCAGGTGTAACCTCTATCAGTTCCATACCATCTACTATACTCACAGGTAGCTTCACACCACCTCCTACTGCGTTACCAGGCCAAACTCGTATGCGTGTTGTGAACAGTACCAACTTTGGCTCTATCACCCCATGCGCCACTTATGATTATGGCGAAACGGAAGATTATATTGTCAATATCATACCTCCCTCTCCCTCCGACC
>DAIUCL010000240.1:0-1684 GCA_036846185.1 Chitinophagaceae bacterium | reverse complement strand
ACAATATACCCTAACCCTACCTTGAGTAGGGTTAGGGTATATTGTTGTTTGGTTTGTCAAAGACAGGTCGGTAGTGCTAGCCGGCCAAAGGGTAATCTTTACTCCTGTTGAGTATTTAAAATAACATGCTTTGGGGTCGCTCACTCTAACAAGATATACACCTGACTGGGTTGCTGTATAGTTTTGTGAAGTGGCTCCTGTTATTGCTTCACCATTTCTGTACCACTGGTAGCTTGCCGCATTACTTGATGTTAGTTGTGATCCATTTACGCTGACAGTAGGTGCATTGATGACCGGTGTGTCAATATAACAGATAGGGTACATTTTGGCTTTTGATATAGACCCTTGAACTGTTTTGGTCCAAAGTTGTGTGTTATTGGAGTCTATTTCATACATTTTGCCGGAGAGGGCGATAGTGACAAGTCGGTTGCCATTTGGAAGATGTTGGTAGCCGCCCATATTGCTGGTATAGCCATTGGCCTCATGTCGTTTGGCATAGGAGTTTGGCAGATAGGCTTGTCCTTGAGTATAATTATAGTTGTATCCATTTATGGGTGGAAACATTTCGTCGCCTGCTGATTGAGTGGCCGATACGCCTTTGTTGTTGAATCCAGCCATTCTGCCGGCATTGGGATAGCCTTCGGGTATCCAGTGCGCATCGTGAGTTACATTTAATATAGCTGTGCCGGGTACTCCATAGGATTCGGGATTGCCCCATCGAAATAGGATATCGCCGCCTTTGCCCGAATTACCTCCATTAGAAGTGGCGGCTTCGGCTGTAGTAGTACTATGATCTATGACGAGCCATTCGCTCAGATAACGTGAGCTTACGATAATTTGATCAAGTAAGGGGTTATAGTCTATCCCGTTTAAGTGGAGCCAGTCTTTGGTTTGTTTGTAATTGATATTAAGTCGGCCGGGGTTAGCGGATGCATTGGAGACATAATTCGGTTTGTTGGGGTCGACTGTTTGTAGTAAGTGATCCCAAGCTTTCCATTCCCATACTACATTGCCGGTAGTGAGTCCTGTGGGTTGTATTTCTACTATTTTGTCGGGCCACATTTCTATGGCATTATTTCCTCCCATGGCACTGGTTTCGGCGGCGCTTCGTCGTTCGTAGGCTATTGCCAATACATTACCATTGGGTAGAGGACATATGTCGTGGTGGGTGCAATAATCGGTGGTGGAGTATACAAAATCCCAAATAATGTTTCCTTGATAATCCACTTTTTGAATTTTTCCGCAGATAGGGCCTCCTGTAAATGAATTGCCTGTTCGGGATACGGCTCTTACTAATGTGCCTCCGGGTTCCATATAGGTGGAGTAGCCGGTACGGTCGGCTGCCGGAAAGTTCCAGGTCTTTATGCTAACTTGATTGGAGTCCATTAATACGGCACTTGTAGCGTTTTGAAGGCTGTAGAGTGTGTATCCATTGAATCGCTGTGCCTGTGCGATAAATTGAGAAATTGCCATTAATGAGAATAGGCAAAAGAGCTTTTTCATGAAAAAGAGAATTTTAAGTAAATTTACTCTTTTGTGTTATTAAAATATTATTATTAGGTTAAATATAGTGTTTTTGAGGCAGAGTGATATGTAATGTAGTATAGGGATGGATTATAGATTCTTATTCGAGTCATAACATGGTATAGTACGAAATTCATTATGTGTTGTTTTGTAGTAATAC
>DAIUCL010000239.1:0-1785 GCA_036846185.1 Chitinophagaceae bacterium | reverse complement strand
CACAAAAAAAGCCGCAATTGCTTGCGGCTTGATAAAATCACATAAATAACCTACTGATGCAAACTTACGATGTGTATCTAATACAGCAAGTATGAATGAGTAAATGGTATAAATATATTAGAATTTGTAATGACACAAAAAAAGCCGCAATTGCTTGCGGCTTGATAAAATCACATAAATAACCTACTCCTGCAAAAGTAGGTTTTAGATAACAGTGTGGGTGTTAGTATTAGAATAATGTATTTAGTGATTAGTATTTGGTAATTTTGGGTTTGATTATGGATAATACTAAATTTGTATCAATAAAAAACTGGATAGAAGAAGATAGACCCAGGGAGAAAATGGCTCGTAAAGGTGCCGATGCTTTGTCTAATACCGAGTTGTTGGCTATACTAATCAATACAGGCACCACAGAAAAAAGTGCTATAGATATTGCAAAAGACATCTTGGCTCTTTGTGACAATAATTTGGTTGAATTGAGTAAATTGTCTTTGACAGACTTGAAAAAAACAAAAGGTATAGGCGAAAAAAAAGCGATAACACTACTAGCTGCCTTAGAATTAGGCAAAAGGAGGCAATTGACAGATGCTTTGGTAAAGCCTGTTGTGACTTCGAGTAGGTCGGCCTATGAAATACTAAGTCCTTATTTTGTAGGCAAAAATGTTGAAATTTTCTATGTCATTTTTCTTAATCAGGCACAAAAAGTGAATGCTATAGAGCAAATAAGTCAAGGTGGAATGACGGCTACAGTAGCTGATACCAGAGTGATATTCAGGAGGGCTTTGGAGATACAAGGTACAGCAAGAATAATTGTAGCTCACAATCACCCATCAGGAAATTTGAAGCCAAGTGATGCTGATAAGCAACTGACATCAAGAATCAAAGATGCCGGAAAGTATATAGATATACAACTTATAGATCATTTGATAATCACGGATAATTCTTATTTCAGCTTTGCTGATGAAGGGTATCTATAGTGCTTTGGATGAAGTACTATTATAGAGGCAAGCTTATATATCTATGGTTTGAGATATCATAGGTAATGTCAGTTGGATGTTTTTCTGTTTGAAGTATTGAATCGATCTTTCGTGGTCTATCTTGATATAGCCAAAGGTGTCGAAGTGGACTCCAATAATATTTTTGCAAGCAACAAAGCTAGCAGCTGTGGCTGCATCTTCATAACCCATGGTGAAATTGTCGCCGATAGGTAATATGGCCGCATCGAGTTTTGCCCATAGCGGAATTAATTGCATGTCTAAGGTCAAAGAGGTGTCGCCGGAATAATAGATACTTTTTGAATGAGAAAAGATAATAAATCCCATAGGAGTGCCACCATAGCTGCCGTCTGGAAGCCCTGAGCTGTGCTGAGCGGCTGTGCACTTCACCCGAAAGTGGTCAAAGTTCCATTGTCCGCCTACGTTCATTGGGTGTATGTTCGTGATTCCTTTTTGTTGTAGCCATTCGTATATTTCCCAGCTACAGATCACTGTAGCTCCTGTGCGCCGAGCTATGGCTTCGCAATCAGCTATGTGATCGGCATGACCATGTGAGATGAGGATGTAGTCGGATTCTATCTGTTGAATATCTATATTTTTTGCAAGTTCATTGCCGCTGATAAAGGGGTCGAAGAGTAATTTGATATTTTCGAATTCTAGTAGAAAGCATGACTGACCGTAGTATGTAAATTTCATTTGGATATTTTATTTGCGAATATACTATGTTTGGAATATTCAATGATTATCCGTAAACCTACCACAACGTAAGCTGGTTACGTACTGGGCATGG
>DAIUCL010000238.1:0-1907 GCA_036846185.1 Chitinophagaceae bacterium | reverse complement strand
ATTCCCTGCACCATTGATGGCAAGTCGATCGGTATTGTTGGTACCCAATAGCAAGAACGCATTTTCACGATTGATGAGTCGGGCATTATTGCCATTAGTACGTATCTCAAAACCATCTGTTGCCGTATGTCCCATTGTACTATTGGTAAATTTCATCGTATCACTTGCGCCTGCATTGCTCACATGTACCGGAGCAGCAGGGGCTATATTGTTACCTATACCTACTCTCTCTGTAGCATAATCTATGTGCAATTTGAGTTTGCTCGTACCTCCTTTCCACAAGCTCATACCGATATTACCACTCGTAGTTATCAAAAAACGACCCAAACCATCCGTAGTAGTATATCCATTGTTACCAAAGGCTAATAGATTAGCGTATGGATACAAACCCGTAAGACCGGGGTATGAGCCGGCATAGGTACCGCCGTATTTGGTAAATGTAGAATAATTATTGGCTCCATCACTGTACATCGTGAAGCGACCCGCTCCATTGGCATTGGTATTTTGCATACGTACATGCTCCAGTACCGATGCTGCATTTGCATTCACATGCACACGAGCTACAGGCGAGGTAGTGCCGATACCGATATTCGTTCCATTATCGAATATTTGAGAGGTTGCATTCACATTGCCACTTCCATCGGTCTTCTCGATAAAATTATTTAAAGCTCTGGTATTACTACCATTTTTGGCACTTCCTGCACGATCAGCATAGATGGCATAGGGCACGCTGAGGAGCTGCGTAGTTCCTAAGTCGACGTAGTCGCTACCTCCTTTGGGATCGATCGCTACGCGGATATACTTATTTCCGGTTTCCCATTTTACGTTTTTCATTTCGCCGAAGAGGGCTTCGCCATTACCGATTTGTAAGGTATATAATCCGAAGTCATTAGTGGTGACACTTTGAACTTCTTCATACTCTGCTTGGCTAGCATCGGCGGTAGGGAGTACGGAGAGCTTGACGCTAAGCCGTTGTTTGGAAATAGGATTCCCTTTGGCATCACGGGCTATCCCTTGGTAATTGAACTGCTGCGGTACTTGTGCATACAAGGCGCCACTCAGCAAGAGCATCATCATGGTTTTGCTGAGATATTTGAAAATTGTTTTCATGTGTTTAGAATTTTGAATGGTGTGAATTGTTTTTTATAGTATTGATTTAATTAATTTTTTGAATTTGATAAGAATAGTTGCCCATTACACCAAGTGTATTCGGCTTGTGGAGGAAGAGGTAATAATTGCCTGATGCATAGGTTTCGAGGTTGACACTTAGCTTATTACTTCCAACTTGCAAAGCTCCTTGGCTGCTGTGAAGAATACGTCCGGCAGCATCATATACATCCAATTGATAGTTGCCTGCTTGAGACTCTTGCAACTCAAGATATACGATATTGGTAGTTGGATTGGGATAAACTCTAATTTGGTCGCTGAGAGATGAAAGTGTGGAACCGGGATTCGCTGAGGGAGAAGTAACTTCTCCATCGTGGGGCTGAAGAAAGCCTTGGGTGATGATGAGAGAGGGATGATGGGTCGTGTGAACGAGTGTCATCTCTCCGATAGCATATTCATAGGTATTGCCTTGAAGAGTGCCGCTGCCGCCGGAAACATTCAGGGTGTGCTGTGAATACACGTTGTTTGTAAATAACATTGTGACTAATAAAGACAAACTAACAACTACAATTGATTTTTTCATAAATTAGATGAGATTAAGTAAAATAATAATATAAGTTGCAAAGTTTTTTAATAATCTAATAATCAATGAATTGTATTTGGGTATTTATCCAATATGGCTGGATAAATTATCATTAAAAGTAAGAAATAATTATGAGGAAACAATAATTGCAAAAAATAATAATGACTATATCTGCTATGATTAAATAAAGCGTGAATAAACTAGTATAAAAAGAGAG
>DAIUCL010000237.1:0-1963 GCA_036846185.1 Chitinophagaceae bacterium | reverse complement strand
ATATTATACTTTCTTTAGCAATTAAATCCTCTTTATTTACAATTACAAAAAACGACTCGAACGACACAAATTTCTCAAGGATACGTAAAAACTGAACTTGATCACGGCATAGCAACCGTAGAATTTTTTCACCCTGCCAGTAACTCACTACCAGCATCTATTCTTCACAGCCTAGCCAAAGAAATAGACAAAGCAGGTCAAGACGAAAGAGTGAAAGTAATTGTCCTTCGTTCTGCCGGAACAGGCGCTTTCTGCGCTGGTGCCAGCTTCGATGAGTTAGTTGCCATTTCTTCAGAAGCAGATGGCAAAAAATTCTTCTCCGGATTCGCTCTGGTCATCAATGCCATTCGCAAAGCACACAAATTCGTCATAGGACGTATCCACGGAAAAGCAGTCGGTGGAGGCGTAGGCCTTGCCGCTGCATGCGATTATGCCATTGCCTCCGAAAATGCCTCCGTCAAACTTAGCGAACTAGCAATAGGTATAGGCCCCTTTGTAGTAGGCCCCGCCGTAGAACGAAAACTCGGCACATCCTGCTTCGCCACACTAGCCATTGATGCCACCGAATGGCGCACCGCCGACTGGGCAAAAAGAAATCGACTTTATTCCGAATTACACAATTCCGTCGAAGAAGTCGATGATGCCGTCAACAGACTTGCCAATAAACTTGCCCATAGCAACCCCGAAGCAATGGCGATGCTCAAAAAAGCCTTCTGGTCAGGTACCGAACACTGGGACAAACTACTCGACGAACGAGCTGCCATGAGTGGCAAACTCGTACTCTCCCAATTCACCCGAAATGCTATCGAATCATTCAAAAACAAATCCAAATAAAATGAAACTCTCTTCATTCTTCACTTTAGTGTTATCTCTCCTTCTCACAGTCTTTACAGTACAAAAAGGTATAGCACAGTCACCCGCCACCAAGCCTTTAACTATCATCATCGAAGCTGCTCATGGTGGTCAAGATAATGGAGCACAGATAGATAATGTGAAAGAAAAAGATATCAACCTCAAATATGCTATCGCTCTCGAACAGGAAGCCAAAAAAAATAATATCAAAGTCATCATGGCACGGCAAGACGATACCCAATTCCCACTAACCGAAAGACCCAACTTAGCCGGCAAATCCAACGCAGATGTGTATATCATACTCCATACTAATACCAACCCCAAAAACTCACTCGCTAACGGTATGGAAATATACACAGGTATCAATCACCAACCACTCCAAAACAAAGTACTGGGTAAATTTGTTGGAGCCGAAATGTATAACGCTAAACTATTTACCTTAAGAGGAGTCAATATCAATCCCATGAATTCCCTCGACCTAACAAGAACTCCCACCGTAATGATTGAACTTGCTTACCTATCCAACGAAAAAGACAAAACACTTTTACTAGATAAAAATAGTCCCGACATTATCGCTCAGCATCTAGTAAAGGCACTACTCCAATACCAGCAATACTCCTTCGAAAATTAGCATTCTCATATTAGTACAAACTTTCAATTCACCAAATACGTATAGTCCATAAACGTTTGGGCGGCGGACACGCTTTTCGCTTCAAGCCCTTCAAAGGCTATTGCTCTTGCTGCATAGTCCTGAGTGCGGCTCCGTCTCCTCCGCCCCCCTCACTCCTTGCAGCAAGGCATAGCCTTCAAAGTTCTTTCCACTACAATCGTTGCCGCAAGTTGCATTTATAGCACTCTTAAAATCAAATCTGTCTATACTCTCATAATATTCCAGTCTATATACTTCATGAAAACAAAAAGCAGAAAAAAGGATATTTATATCAATAAGCATTAGAGCTATTTTGTTTCTCATTGCACTAACAACAAAAAGTGAATTTATGGGAATTGGAATTACTTATATTGTCATAATATTATTGTTTATCTGGAGTTTTATAGAATATATTTTACTACACAAAAAAAAGAATCTATTACCATAATTACTGAATTGTAC
>DAIUCL010000236.1:0-1966 GCA_036846185.1 Chitinophagaceae bacterium | reverse complement strand
AAATCCGCCAAATCCACCACCACCTGAGCTGCCGCCTCCCCACGATCCACCACCACTCATCCAGCCACCGCGTGGTGTCCAGTCGTCATCCTTGTTGATCCAACCTCTGCGGCTGATAAAGCTGCTCTGACGATTGCGTGTGAGATAATGATACAGAATAATGAGTCCTAGTATTAAAAAAAACAGAGCTAGTGTGGCTATGTCGGACAATTCGTCGTTCACTGCCGGCTCAGCTGTAAATTCGCCTTCAGACGCTTTGATAAGCAGGCTGGTGGCTGTGTCCAGCCCTAGATAGTAATTGCCTTCTTTAAAGGCCGGCACGATATGATTACGAATGATTCGTGCACACACCGCATCGGTCAGTACACCGGAGAGTCCATATCCCGGTGAGATATTGACCTTGCGCTCTTGTTGAGCTACGACGATAAGTAGACCATTTTTTTTGCTTTCCTTACCGATATTCCATTTGCGTCCGAGCTGATTGCTGAAGTCAGCTATTTCGTAATCGCCAATCGTTGGTATCGTGACGATTACAAATTCATTGGAGCTGCTTTGCTCATACTGGAATAGTTTTGTTTCTAACGCTGAGACTTGCTCCGTGCTCAGTAACTTCGCAAAATCGTGAACCAAGGCCGGCTTGGATGGTAAGTCCGGTATTCCTTGTGCAAAGAGAAACTGTACGGAGAGTCCCAAAGCAAATAGTAATAGATATATTCGCTGTAAGATTGGTGCTATCATTTGCCAAAAACGATTTCGTCAGGTAATTCATTCTTTGTTTCGCCATGAGTGGGGAAGTGAGAATGGAGTTTGCTGCCTATAGATGCTACACAGTCGCATATGCCGGATACATATTCTTTGTTGTAAAATCGTTTGGCTAGTTCTTTGGCGGTAGTTTCCCAAAAGGGTTTGGTCGCTACTTCATAAATTGCTTTGTCGCCAATTAAAGCAAAGTCGTGGTCTTTGAAGGCTATATAAATGAGAACAGCATTTCGATCCACGGTTTGATGCATACCTAGATTCATAAAAATCTCCTGAGCTCGAAAAGAGGGGTTCATGTAAGCACAACGGCTTTCGATGAAAATGCGAATTTCGCCAGAGGTAGCAGACTCTGCTTCCTTCACGGCTTCAGATATAGTTGCTAGCTCCTCTGTGGTCAGAAGCGCTTTGGGAGAGGGTAAAATTCGGGGTAGCATGAATGACTATTGTGATATTCTTAGGATCCAAAGTCTACTGTAGGGGCTGTCTGGGCTTTGGCTTCTGCTTCGAAAGTGGTTCTGGTTTTCATACCAAATACACCGGCGAAAAGATTCATTGGGAATCGACGAACTTTGTTGTTGTATTTTTCTACAGAGTTGTTATAATCCTTTCTGGCTACAGTGACCCTATTTTCGGTGCCTTCCAGTTGTGATTGCAGGTCAAGAAAGTTTTGATTCGCTTTGAGTTCGGGATAATTTTCAGTAATCATCATCAATCGACCGAGAGCAGAACCCAGTTGCCCTTGTGCGGCCTGATATTGTTGTAGTTTTTCGGGAGTTAAATCATCGATATCTACTTTCATTTGTGTGGCTTTGGCACGGGCCTCTATCACATCAGTAAGTGTTTTTTGTTCAAAGTTGGCAGCACCTTTGACGGTATTGACGAGGTTTGGAATCAGATCGGCACGACGTTGATATTGGTTTTGTACTTCTGCCCACGATTTTTTTACATTTTCGTCGAGGGGTATGATACTATTGTATTTACTGCCTATCCAAAAAGCTAATGCGGCAATAATTCCTAGGGCAATGAGCACTTTTTTCATGATGTAGAAGTTTAATTTTTAGTAAGAGTTAATATTTTTACAAAGAAAAGTCAAAAAATGCTTTTAAATATAAAAAATGCGTAATACTTTTGACCCAACAAAAATTTAAAATTTAGATTTATATGAAAAAATTAGCTATCCTTTCTTTGATGATCATCTCTGCTTTAT
>DAIUCL010000235.1:0-2089 GCA_036846185.1 Chitinophagaceae bacterium | reverse complement strand
TATGGCGAAACGGAAGATTATATTGTCAATATCATACCTCCCTCTCCCTCCGACCCGGCTATCACCGCTATCAGTGGTGCACCGGGCAACTGCTACAGTGCCAACCAAACGATGATCGCTACGCTGGCTAATTTTGGCTCTGCGGCGATCAACCTGGCGGTGAACCCTGTCACTGTTACACTCAACGTGAATGGGCCCAATGGCTTGGTACAATATAACTCAGTTGCCAACACCGGTATCCTCAATCCTTATGGTGCATCTAGCGTGTCTGTACCATTCTTTGGTGTCAATCTTTTTGCCGGTGGATTATACAGCATCAATACCAGCCTTACGATCTCCGGCCTAGGCAATGGTAATGCCTTTAATGATTCTTTGGCAAATGCTATTACCCGTCTCAATTTCCGTCCTACTGCCGGCCCCGATTATCAACTATGTCAATTTGCACAAGTGCCCTTCGGACAAGGACTTACCGTGAGTGGATGTGCTACTCCTATCGACGACTCCGTGACCATCACGTTTACACTGGCTCCTACGACCAACCCTACAGCCTCTACTCCCACAGGCTCAGCCCTCTTTGCTACGGCTATATTGCCAACCTTACCTCCCGGATCTGCGATCGGTGCCTGCGATTATATCGTCACAAACCTAGCCGCTGCAAATGGCGGCTGGGCCAACGAAACCCGATTCCCACTCTTCTATGGCACTATGCCAGCAGTTGCAGCCAATATCGCATATAACTCCGTTCAAGGCAACCCTGCTACAGTACCTAACCCGAATACCTACACCTGGTCCAATATCAACTCTCCCGGCTTGAGCGCTGCCGTAGGTCAGCTCTATAATGCCGTAGGTAATGGAGGTACCATCAATATGGGCTATTATAGTACATGGGGTGGTAATGCGACCAACAATGGCTATACTCTCAATGCTCTAGGACAACCTACCACTGCTACACTCAAAATCCGTTACTCTTATGTTCCGGCTTCTTTTGAGTGGTATGCGACTCCTTCAGGTGGCACCAGCCTTTATCCTTTCTCTCCTTTCAATCCAGTAGGTGCTACCGGCTCTCCGGTATTGAACTCTAATACTACGGGCACCTTCACTTTTTATGCCGCTTGTACCGGTAGCTCAGGCTGTCGTGTACCGGTCAATCTGGTGATTAATCCTTCTCCGGCAGCCACACAAGATACGCTGGCCTTCTGCGAAACCTTTGCCGGTAGTAATAGTGCGATCTTCGATCTTAGTACGATGGATGGACCTGTGTCGGCATTCAACCCTGCTGCATCGGTAGAATATTATGTAGATCAAACCTTGACTTCGCAAATATTCCCTGCCAATAGCTATTCGTCTAGCAACAACTTTGTGTATTCAAAAGTGATCTTCAGCTCTACCGGTTGCTATGCTTCAGATAGTGTATTGCTTCAAGTGAATCAACAACCCGAGATACCCTTGAGTGTATTGACCGGCAATACTTGCGCACCAGGTTCGCTCAGTGTGCCTTTAGATATCTTATCACAAACGCTTTTGACCTCTCCTCCCGGTACGGATACCTTATACTACAGCGATGCCAACTTCTCAGTATTGCATCCTAATCCTAACAATATCACCACTATCGATACGGTGTATATTGTATTGGTTACCAACACCTCTCCCGCTTGCTCCGATAGTGCTATTGCCTATGTGAATGTAATCCCTCAAAATAATTACATCTCCGGTCAGGATATCAACTTCAACTATTCCATAGCCGGCAACCAAGGCTGTAGCTCTTTTGCACTATTGGATGGCCAGTCAGATACGCTTCGCTCTTCGGTAGACTGTAAGCGTATAGCTGCAGTAACGGATGTAGTGAATTCTGTAAGCCTCGGTACGATTAATATCTGCCAGGAAATAGAAGCGTCTACTCCTATACACAATGGCCAACCTTATGTAAATCGTGCCTATCAAATCACCGCTACCAATCCGGATACGGCTTATGTATGCTTGTACTACCTCGATGCAGACTTCCAGGAGTATAATGGCACAGCAGCCTTTATGACACCTAGCTGGCCTCAGCTACCTACCGCAGCCAACCCTGCCAATGTAGCGAACTTGG
>DAIUCL010000234.1:0-2173 GCA_036846185.1 Chitinophagaceae bacterium | reverse complement strand
TGCCATGGTGCTACGAAACCATTGAAAATTGCCATCTTTGTCATATTTAAATAAAAAGATATCGCTGGTGGAATTCGCATTAAAGAGTCCACCTCCCTGTATTTTTAACCTCGATAAATAGGTAGCGGTAAAATCGCCATACACATAGACACCTCCATAGGTGTCTGCTAACAAATAACCACCATAAGCACTAGTACCATGTTTATTGGTACTATAATGCCTCACCCACTGAAAGGTGCCGGCACTATCATATTTAATAACACATTTGGCAAAAGATACTTGATTATCATAATCTGCCGGTGTAACATTAAGGATATATCCTCCCAAATCCATGTTCATAACGTAGGACAATGTAAAATTAAGAGTACAATAAATATTTCCATACTTATCAACTAATAAATATAAAGGTTCAACAATACTACTCAAAGATTTAAAACTTCTCAAAGAAAGAATTGTCCCGCTTTCATCAAACTCCACAAATGCAACGTGTTTTTTATTAGATGGTACAGTAAAGGTATCAATTTGAATTCCTTTTGAAAAACCCATAAAAAATACAAATTTATTGGTTTGATTTACATTACTCAATGCATCTGGAAAATCATTCTCCACACTTCCAAAGTGTTTTTCCCATACAACTTGATTAGTAGAATCAACTTTGAACACTAAGATATCAGTACCACCATGTGACACAAATTGCTTGTTTCCCAATGACACCGTATCTCGAAAGGCACAAATGGTGTAATAGCTCTTCATAGAATCTCTATAAATAGCACCCTTAAAGGCCACTTTCCCATCGATGGGCAATTTGATTAATCGTCCACTTTGCGATGCTATGTCCCATTCATGCACAAACAAACTAGTACTATCTTGTGTATAAATAGTGCCCAAACCGGGTACAGATACCGAATCTTTGAAGAGATCGATATAAAATATGGTATTACCAAAATTATTCAAATGGCTCCAATACTGATGGCTCATCTTCGAAACTACAGGTAAAAAACTACAATTACTAGATACTTGCGAATTGACACTATTCGCATAGCATACATGAATGATTAAAAGTAGTACGTATTTGTTTTTCATAAAACGATTATTTAATGTGCTCCAATAGCTAATGGTATATGTAACATATTTCCCAGCAAATCCAAGGTAGTAGAATTGCCATTGCCTAAATCAGTTATGGTGCAATTGCGTTTCAGCAAGATACATAAATGTTTTTTGCGCCGTTCCAAGTCATTAAAACCCCATTGTACATCACTCAATGCCGGAAAATCGCCATGATTGGGTGTATTGCCTGCTCCAAAACTGAAGGTATTGGAAGGATCATTGACAAAAAACGAACTATTGGTAAAATAATCACTTTCGTTCGAACTGGGAATATCATCATAGGACGCAATTCTATCATCACTATAATCGCCATTGCCATGATATACCCTACCGGTGAGGAAGGGAGAGACAATCTGTACCGGATAGTCTGTAGGGAAATCTATATGAAAATTGTTGACGGCTACATAATTGTGTAGGGTTTTGCCTGTATCATCATCGTATCTTGCATGGTTTGTAGTGTGCATAAATATCATTTTTAGGTTTATTCTTTACAAATTTTTTGAACAGTATGCCCAACACGTAGCGTATAGATACCGGCAGGTAGCGCACGCACATCCATACGATAGTGGCTAGCGCCCGCAGGGATGGACTCTTGTAGGAGTACTCTACCGCTCATATCGCTGAGGGTGGCGGTGTGTGACGGTTGCTTGCCGGATAACTCCAGATTGATATACTCCTGACAGGGATTAGGATACATTACACCTTGCCCTTCTTCATAGCTCCATACCGTATTGGGATTTGTTGATGCCAGTGGCACAAAACCATCCATCTTGGCCAAAAACATATGACCGGGGGCTTGGGTAGTATGCAATACCTGATTGAACTCGCAAGGGGTACTAAAACTTTTACCCAAGACATACAAACTCGTATCCGCAACGACCATATCATAAGGCTCATCGGAGGATGTGCCACCTATATGGCTGATCCACTTCACCTGACCGGCAGTATCAAATTTGGTAATAATAAAATCGGAGCCTCCACGACCATTGAGGTAATGACCATCAAAACCCGAATGAATCCCAAAGGTATGTGCCTCATAGATCTCATCTTGAGGTGAAATGCAGAT
>DAIUCL010000233.1:0-2191 GCA_036846185.1 Chitinophagaceae bacterium | reverse complement strand
AACAATTACTGATCAGAATTTTCAAGAAGAAGTCATGCAAACTAACCAGCTTTGTGTTTTGGACTTCTGGGCACCTTGGTGTGGACCCTGCTTGGCGCTAGGGCCTACGATAGATTCTTTGGCAAAGGAGTATGAAGGCAAGGTAAAAGTAGGTAAAATCAACGTAGATGAAAATCCGCAATTATCGGTTCAATATGGTATCACGAGTATACCATGTGTGATTTTTGTGAAGAATGGACAGGTGGTGCATAAGCAAGTTGGTGTAGCTCCTAAGCCTGCATACGAAAGCAAGATTGTATCGTTTATGTAGTGGTACTCCCTAATGCGACTAAACATATAAGAAGCTGTCGGTTATGCCGACAGTTTTTTTATCTAATAGGGTTAGTCGTAATATTATAATATAAGGATGATCTATTATCCCAAAGGTAGTATGTAAGAACTTGCGTGAGGGATAGTAGCGGATACCCCGCATACTGTGAGGCCTTGTGCCGAGCAGTAGAGGAGTAGGAGCGAATAGCCCGACCCAAAGGGGCACGCCCAAAATAGTTAAATCCATTTAATGTCCATTATATCAGACATCCACAATGGGCAAGTCTATAAAAAAGCTGGACCCATTGCCTAGGGTGGATTCAAAGGTGATACGCCCGTCAAATTCTTCGATAATATCTTTGCACATTGCTAGACCCAGACCTGTGCCGGATGATTTGGTAGTAAAGTAGGGTTGGAATAGTTTTGATTTGGTATCGTCGTCAATACCCATGCCATTGTCTGTAATGGTAATGCGAACAAAGTTGTTTTTGATTTTGGAGACTACAAGGGATATGTTACCTTTTTGATCGGGTGCTATTGCCTGTGTGGCATTTTGAATGATGTTGGTGAAGACCCTTATGAGTTGGCTTTTGTCTGCGAAGATGGTGATGTTATGTTCGGGGATTAAGAATAGGTATTCGAAGTTGTTGTTATCGTTGTACATTCCGGTCACATTAAAAAGAATATCATTGAGTTTGAAATATTCTTTTTTCATTTCGGGTAGTTTGGCAAAGTTTGAGAAGTTGGTGGCGATGAGTGAGAGGTTGTCGATTTGTTCGATTAATGTTTTGGACACTCTGCTGGTGATTTCGGTGACGTTAGGATTGTTATTATTGATGGCACGCTCAAGCATTTGGAGAGAGAGTTTCATGGGGGTGAGTGGATTTTTGATTTCATGAGCAACTTGTTTTGCCATTTCTCTCCATGCCATTTCTCTTTCAGTTTTTGCAAGGAGCTGTGTACTGTTTTCTAGTTTGCGTAGCATTCTGTTGTATTCTTTTACGAGTAGGCCTATTTCATCGCTGTACTGCCAAGTGAGGGGTTGGTTGGTTTTGGATAGGTTGATTTTTGTAAACTGTTTTACAATGTAATTGAAGGGGCGTGTAACGGAGTTTGTTATAAAAAGGGCGAGTACTGAGGATAAAAGAAATACTAATACGTATATATTGACAAGAGAGGTGAGTAGAGAGGTGGTTTCGGCTTCGATTTCGGTTTTGGATAGCAGGTAAGGTATTTCGAGTATTCCACTGATTTGAGAATTGTTGTCTTTGACAAATGTGAAGATGGATAGGAAGTGTCTTTTTCCAAAATTGTTATCTGTAATGAAAAAATTATTTCGTTTTTCGTTCAAATTGTAGAGGGCTATGGGATTAATGACTTCACTTAGTATTTGTGATTGAAATATGGTAGGGTCTGATGAGTATAGAAGTTTTCCTTTGGTGGAATACAAGTTGATAATAGAGTTGTATCGGTTTGCAGTTTTGGAAAGTTCTATTTCTGCTATTGGATCAGGAGAAGTATTGTTTTTTAAGAAGTTATTGTCTTGTATGATGTAATTAAAGTCTTTGAGGATTTTACGGTTGTAGTCAGTTAATTTATTATGGTTATTTTCTTTTATTCTTCCTACTAGGTATCTGGAAGTGGAGTATCCTACTACAATAAATGAGGCTAATACGATTGCCAGAATGGCTATTTGAATTCTTAATCGAAGATTTAGGTTGATAAGGTTTAAGAATCGGTCATAGTTCAGATTGGAGCGAGCTAGTATATTGCCAAATATATAGAGGCTTATTACAATGAAGTATATAAGAAAGATGTATGCAAATAAAGTGGTGAATAGATATAAATTGGTATTCTTTTTGTGTATGATAGTACAATATCC
>DAIUCL010000232.1:0-2285 GCA_036846185.1 Chitinophagaceae bacterium | reverse complement strand
AAATAGAATTGAATCAAAACTAAACCAAAATCAAAAAAAACATATAGAATGATATCTAACACAAATCTCACTCAAATTGAAAATTTCAATTATGGCAGAGAAAAAATATTTGAAGCTGCCGAAGATTTTCTACCTATCAATGGGACTGATTATGTAGAGCTGTATGTAGGCAATGCCAAACAAGCTGCACACTTTTACAAAACTGCATTTGGATTTCAGTCACTTGCCTATTGCGGACTAGAAACCGGCAATAAAGAATACTGTAGCTACGTCTTAGTGCAAGACAAAATAAGACTGGTATTGACAACTCCCTTTAATCCTGACAGTGAAATATCAGATCATATACGCCGACATGGAGATGGTGTAAAGGTAATAGCTCTCTGGGTAGACGATGCACGAAAGGCCTATCAGGAAACATGTAAAAGAGGCGCCATAGGCATTCAAGAACCTACAGTGTATTCAGATGAATATGGAGAAGTCATCAAATCAGCAATAAAAACCTACGGTGATACTATACACATATTTGTAGAACGAAAAAATTATCAGGGGGTGTTTCTACCTGGATTTGAAAAGTGGGAAAGTGAATACAACCCTTCAAGTACAGGTTTAAAGTATATTGATCATATGGTTGGAAATGTACAACTAGGTGAGATGAACAAATGGGCCGATTTCTATGCCAAGGTAATGGGCTTTGCAAATCTTGTAACTTTTGACGACAAAGACATTTCTACACAATATACCGCTTTGATGAGTAAGGTAATGTCGAATGGAAATGGTCGAATAAAATTTCCTATCAATGAACCCGCACAAGGACTTAAAAAGTCGCAAGTAGAAGAATATCTTGATTTTTATGGGGGTGCCGGATGCCAACATATAGCAGTAGCTACTGATGATATTGTATATACTATTACAGAAATGAGAAATCGTGGAGTAGAATTTTTACATGTACCAGGTACATATTACGATACTGTTTCTGACAGAGTGGGCACTATAAGCGAAGATCTAAAAACCCTCAAATCACTAGGCATAATGGTAGACAGAGATGACGAAGGCTATTTGTTGCAGATATTTACAAAACCAGTAGAAGATAGACCTACCTTATTCTTTGAAATCATTCAGAGAAAAGGGGCAAAATCATTTGGGAAAGGAAATTTCCAAGCATTGTTTGAAAGCATAGAAGCAGAACAAGCTAAACGGGGAACTTTGTAACTAACCATCATATTAATCCATAGACTTCTTAAAAGTTAGTCTTAGGATATAAATTAATATTCATTTATATGTCATGTGAAAATAATTGTCCAACTTGTAAGTGTACAAAAACGGCTACTATAGTAGGATCTGGACTGGTTGGCTCATTATGGGCTATTTATATGAGCAAAGCAGGTTATAAAGTTTCTGTTTTTGAACGGAGATCGGATATGAGATCTCACTCTATATCTGCCGGCAAATCAATTAACCTTGCTACTTCTTTTAGAGGATGGAAAGCCTTAGATGAAATAGGCATAGGTGATGAGGTCCGAAAAATAGCTATTCCTATGTATGGAAGGACATTACACAAACCTGATGGAACTACAGAATATCAACCTTATGGCAATGCGGATGAGGCTATTTACTCGGTTTCGAGAGGGGCTATTAATGCTATGCTGATGGATATAGCAGAACGCCTGCCAAATTCGACCATTCATTTCAATCATGAGTGTATTGATGCTGATTTGGACTCAGGAATTAGCATTTATAAGAATAATCATACCGGCGAAGTAATCTCAAATAAAGCCGATATAGTGTTTGCAACTGACGGTGCATTTTCTGCTGTTCGATATCGAGCGATGCAGAAAATAGACCGATTTGACTATTCACAAAAATACATACCAGATGGTTATAAGGAACTGCTACTTCCAGCTAATGAAGATGGTAGTTATCAATTAGACAAAAATAGTTTGCATATTTGGCCGAGAGGAAGATTTATGTTAATTGCACTTCCAAACTTTGATGGTTCATTTACCTGTACCTTATTTATGCCGTTTGATCATCATGAGTATTGTTTCAGTAATCTAAAAAACAAAAAGAATGTAAACGACTTTTTCAAAGAAGTATTTCCTGACTTTTTTGCCATGTTGCCACAAGTAGCAGATGAGTGGGATAAACACCCCTTGTCGTCACTTGCCATCATTCGATGTTTTCCCTGGACTTACGGAAAATTTGCTCTTATGGGAGATGCAGCACATGCAACGGTACCATTCTTTGGGCAGGGTATGAATTGTGGATTTGAGGATTGTAGTGTAATG
>DAIUCL010000231.1:0-2314 GCA_036846185.1 Chitinophagaceae bacterium | reverse complement strand
ATCACTCAATGCCGGAAAATCGCCATGATTGTTCCCACTGATGAAGGTATTGGAAGGATCATTGACATAAAACTCGCCTTTGGTAAAATAATCACTAGACTCTAAATTGATATCATCATCGATATTTTGAATTCTATCATCACTATAATCGCCATTGCCATGATATACCCTACCGGTGAGGAAGGGAGAGACAATCTGTACCGGATAGTCTGTAGGGAAATCTATATGAAAATTGTTGACGGCTACATTATTGTGTAGGGTTTTGCCTCTATTGCCTCGCAAACCAGAAACAATACTATAGAAGAAGTTTTGATTAAATTCTGTTAAGTCTCGAATGTCAATATTCGTAATATAACTACCGGGTGAGGTACTATTTACCTTATCGGGTACGGTATTGAGATAAGAAGCCGGTGTGCCATATCCGATAGTACCCATATGGGTAAACATTGTTTTGGTATCACCACTATGGCAGCCTTGGCAGGTATTGAGCGAAACCTTATGTCTAAGTTCTTTGGCAAACTGTCTGTCATTGGTTGTTAGTTGATATGTAGAGCCATATTTTGTTGTAAAAAAGTTTTCTATATAATCGCTATAGAGTGTGGGATCAAAAGCCAGATAATGGCCAGCCTCGCCTAGTACATTGGCGATATAATGGGTACGTAAATCATAGGAAGTACTATTGGATACAAATACAGAGGGCATAGTATGATTTTCGTGGAGGATACGTTGTAAGTTAATTTCTGAATTAAACATCCATTTAAACAGCCCTTCTTGCGACTGAGGCGTAAGGACTCTATTGGGTAGTGGACTGCCGGGAGTATACCCTGCTATAGAGCCATTGAGCCTTACATTTTGAGAAAAATTGAGCATGCCATCGGGGGTATTTTCCAACAATGCTCTTTCAAAACAATGGGTATTGGGGTCGATTTCATATTGACGAAATTGCCAATTGGCATCTTCCCAATCTGCATTATTATTTTGAGAAATCTTGGCGGGAGAAAATACTTTCTCATTGGTTCGGATTCGACCGATAGCGCTTTTATTATTTCCGGTTTTGTGGGGTGCTGCATTTTTAATAGTAACTGAGTTAGTCAATGTGGAAAGTACGTTTATATAGTCAGTTCCTCCTAGTTGCAAACTACTCAGACTCGCCCAGTTATATGCAAATGTTTGTAAGTCACAAAACGTTGTTTGTACATTTTGGTATTCAAAAATCACATTCATACCACGCCAGTCGTGGGGCACTAAAAATAAACCTCCATTAAAATCAGGAAAATGATGCAATGGTGCTTCGCCTTCAGGACTCGTGCCATCTGAATGAAAATCATAGGGACAAATGTAAGTGAATATAAATCTTGTTTCGCCTGCATTGTGAATACTACTATTAAATAGGATATTGCCATGCAAGTCGATCCTATTGACTATGGCAGTCAACTTGAAGGGTGCATAATTATATAAATCCTCTACGGCTGTAGCATCCCATTCGTCTTTCCAATTGCCGTTGAGAGGAAATTGGTATTGTGAATTAGTGGCTCTACGAGCATGAGTAATCCATGGTATCACAAAACGAGAAATATAAAAATGACCGTTGATATAACTTGCTTCGGAGAGGTCGTTGATATCGATGATATCGTCCGGACGCCCCCTTGCTACCCATTGTTTTAAAAACTCTTTCTCGGATATACCCGTATAAGTGGAGTTACAGATATTCCGCATCAGTGTACCAAAAGTCCATGCGCCTGAGGGGTTGCCTTGCTTTGTCACTACATTATACGTAAGGGAAGGATGTTCTACTACTGAGGGGTCTGTAATAAATAAGGAGTGGTCTTTTTTGATTTCATTATCGCATTGCGCTATATCGAAGTAGTGTATACTTAATCCGGTCTCTAAATTGAAATTAAATTTCACAAAATCAAAACGTTCTATTTGTTCAAAGCCTATCCTTTTGGCTGAATGCCCTCTAAAGTGCTGCACAGCACTATCTGCGACCATTATACTATCCAATTTTTGAATTGCTGCCAAAAAGGTTGGTATATGCTCTTTGACCAATGCGGCATATTTGAAATCGCCGGCTGAATCGTCCGGAAACTGTCCGTCATCGCGTAGTGTAGTATACACCACGCCCCCTCTATAAAGCTGAATCTGAGAAGGCAAGGTCGAGTCAGATACATATTGAATTTTGATAGCCATTGTATGACCATCTGTGGTAGTATCTGTCAATTTTTGTACACTCAAGGCCATAGGTATCGGTGGTTGTTGTTCAAAATCGGCTTGGGAGCTACGACTCTTTTCGGTGCCGGCAAAGAAAAGTGTG
>DAIUCL010000230.1:0-2386 GCA_036846185.1 Chitinophagaceae bacterium | reverse complement strand
ATATAAAAACTCCCTAATTGTATATTTTTTTGACCTATCAACACCGCAAGCCCCGTCACCATTAGGATATTAGAAATGTTCGCCCCCATGATATTCGCACTCAATATCTCCGAACTACCGTGTCTTACAGAGAGTATTCCTGAAATCAACTCTGGCAATGATGTGCCAATGCCTACTATAAACACCCCAATGATAAACGTGGGTAAGCCAATCCACTGGCCGATCAACTCCGCACTCTTTGTAAATATTCGAGCCGAAAAAAGTAAGGTTGATAATGCTAATATAAATATGACAATAGTTTCGATCATGAATCAAATATATAATAAAAGAGGATATTAGTAACTCATTCGCATTTGCTAAATTTTCATTACATACATTTGCATTTTAGTTCTTATTCTACTGCTTTCGCTGAATGTATAGCTTGTGTCTGAAATTTGACTATTTCACGAAACACTGGGCTAGCTCTTTTAAAGGAAAGAGAAATCATACACTATATTGTTTCCATAGGCTGGACGTTGAGCGACTCATTTAATCAGAACGCACACTAACGTCTAAAAAAAAACAATATGACAACATTCTCCACACTGGGTCTTAATGACCAGTTATTAAAAGCTATACAAGAGCTTGGATTTGAAACTCCTACAGAGATACAGGAAAAAGCAATCCCTATCTTTCTTGAACGCAAAACAGATTTAGTAGCCCTTGCCCAAACCGGCACCGGCAAAACAGCCTCCTTTGGTCTGCCCATTCTTCACCATATCCGTGTAGAAGAACGATTCTCACAAGCCTTAATCATTTCTCCTACCAGAGAACTCTGTCTTCAAATTACCAATGACCTCAAAAACTACTCCAAACACCTTCCGGGTATTAAAGTTGTAGCGGTATATGGTGGTAGTAGCATCAACGAACAAGTAAAACAACTTCGTCAAGGTGCACAAATAGTAGTGGCTACACCCGGTCGACTGATCGATCTGATAGATCGTAAAGCCGTCAAACTAGATAGTATTGAAACAGTTGTGTTAGATGAAGCCGACGAAATGCTCAATATGGGCTTCCAAGATGATATGGAAACCATACTTGCTTGCACTCCTGATAGCAAAATCACAGGCTTGTTCAGCGCTACTATGCCAAAAGAAATCAGACAAATCGCTAATAAATACCTGAAAGAAAACGTAGAAGTTAGTGCTGGAAAAGTAAATTCCGCTTCTCAGTCAATCACACACCAATACGCGGTAGTTCATGCAAAAGATAAATTAGCTGCTCTTAAGCGAATTATTGATTTCAATACAGATTTCTTTGGTATTGTATTTTGTACCACAAAAATCGAAACACAAGAAATATCCGATACGCTCGTCAAAGCAGGATATAATGCCGACTGCCTTCATGGCGATTTGTCGCAACAGCAACGCGACAAAGTTATGGGTAAGTTTCGCAAACGCATGGTGAAAATACTCTGTGCAACCGACGTAGCTGCCCGTGGTATTGATGTCAATAATATTACACACGTTATCCATTACCATCTACCGGATGATATCGAAAACTATACTCACCGAAGCGGTCGTACTGCTCGTGCGGGTAAAAAAGGTATTTCAATAGCATTGCTTCATACGCGTGAAGCATACAAATTGCATCAGATAGAAAAATTGGCAACTATCAAGTTTGACAGATTTATGATCCCTAAAGGTGAAGAAATCGTAGAACAACGTGTAAAAAGCTTTGTTGCTGATTTCACTACTGTCGACTACGAAGATGAACCAACCTTCCATATCAACGAAGAATGGATTCAACCTTTGTATCAGCTCGACCAAGCTACTTTAATTAGCTTAATTATTCATAAAGAACTTCGCAGTTTGGATGTCGATCACAACCTTCATACTGACTTAAATGTCACTGAACGTGGAGCCGGCGCTCAAGGAAAATCAGGATCCTCCAGATTCTCTAATGGTAATGAGGTTCGTATATTCATCAACTTAGGCAAAAAAGACAATGTAAGATATGATGAATTGAGAGAGCTTATTTTCAAAAACACCAAAGTTAGCGGTCATCAAATCAAAGATATTGACATGAGTGGTGTATACTCATTCTTCAATACGGATCCCGAAAGTGCCAATATGATAATGGACCGATTCAAAGATGTGAACTTCAAAGGTCGAAGTGTACGAGTTGAAAGAGCCGATGGTCAGCCTGGTGGCTATTCCAAAAAATCGACCAGAAACAATGATAGAAGTCGTGATCGTTCATTCTCTTCCAGAGATAACAAAGGTGGGTCTTCAAGAAACTACTCCTCCAAAAAAAATAGTAATTCTGCTCCTAAAAACACCTCATCAAAACCAAAATTCGAAAGTATTTCGTTTGAAGATATGCCTTGGTAATTTATAAACACATT
>DAIUCL010000229.1:0-2394 GCA_036846185.1 Chitinophagaceae bacterium | reverse complement strand
GAATATAACAGCTAATAAAATACCAATCGTAAAAGTGGACATAGTGCCCAAAAGTAATATCTAAGATGGAATTTAGTATAAAGCATATCGATAAAAATTCTAAAGCCCGTGCTGGCTTGCTTATCACGGACCATGGTGAGATAGAAACGCCCATTTTTATGCCTGTAGGCACACTTGGTTCTGTAAAGGGTGTCAATCAAGAGCAGCTACTGAATGAGATAGGGGCACAGATAATACTGGGCAATACGTATCATTTGTATCTGCGTCCGGGCACTTCTATTTTGCAACAGGCTGGCGGCTTGCATCAATTTAATCATTGGCCTAAGCCTATATTGACGGACAGTGGAGGGTTTCAGGTTTTCAGTTTGAGTGCTATTCGAAAGATCAGGGAGGAGGGTGTTGAATTCAGATCGCATATTGACGGTTCAAAACACTTATTCACACCTGAAAATGTGATGGATATCCAACGGCAGATTGGTGCCGATATCATTATGGCCTTTGATGAATGTACGCCCTATCCTTGCGATCTGGGCTATGCTCGCAATAGTATGCAACTTACACATCGATGGCTTTCCAGATGTGTTAGTCATTTTAATGCCAGTGATCCTATGTATGGATATTCCCAAGCACTATTTCCGATCGTGCAAGGGAGTACGTATCCAGAATTGCGGAGAGAAAGCGCCATGTTTGTAGCGCAGATGGACTGTGCGGGGAATGCGATTGGCGGACTGAGTGTGGGAGAACCTACGGAGGATATGTACAGAATGTGTGAACTGGTGTGTGATATACTTCCTTCAGACAAGCCACGCTATCTGATGGGTGTAGGTACTCCGGCCAATATACTGGAGAATATTGCTCTTGGGGTAGATATGTTTGACTGTGTCATGCCCACTCGCAATGGTAGAAATGGGATGCTGTTCACGACAAATGGCATCATCAATATTAAAAATAAGAAATGGGAAAATGACTTTTCGGCCATCGATGAAGGTTTGGATTGTCTTACTTCTACGTACTATTCCAAAGCCTATTTACGCCATTTGTTTATTTCCGGCGAATTGCTGGGGCTTCAAATTGCAAGCATCCAAAATTTGAGTTTTTATTTGCACCTTGTCAAAGAGGCTCGCAAACACATCATAGAAGGAGATTTTTATGATTGGAAAGCAAGCTATGGCAAACAAATTTCAGCAAGACTATAGTCATTCCAGCAAATAATGCGATTACATCGATAATTTGATCGATTGGTGAGGTATTTATTTTATTTTTGATAAAAATCCTTATGAAACATAGCTATCTTTTTTTGCTATTTTTAATTCTAACAAAAAACCTTTTAGCTACAGATGATGCCTATATTCTCTACAATAAAGATGGCAAAAAATCGTCTTATCAAAAATTACTTCAAGCAGCTTCAAAAGCAGATATTATTTTGTTTGGCGAACTTCACAATAACCCTATTTGCCATTGGATGCAGCTCAAATTGACCTCTGACCTGCACGCTGTTCATCAAGATAATCTTGTATTAGGCGCTGAAATGTTTGAAGCGGATGACCAATTAGTACTGAATGAATATTTGAATGATTTTATATCTGACAAAACATTCAAAGAAGAGTCTAAACAATGGAATAATTTTAATACTGACTATAAACCTCTTGTCGATTTTGCCAAGAAAAATAATCTTCCATTTATTGCTACCAATATTCCGCGACGCTATGCCAATATTGTTTTCAAACGGGGTCTAGCTAGCTTGGATTCTATCGACAAGGCTGCTCTGCAATGGATATGCCCTCTACCCTTTGCGTTTGATGGGGAGTTGGATTGTTACAAAAACATCAGCAAGGCCGCCATGCATGGCAGCCAAAATATGGCATTGGCTCAGGCTATCAAAGATGCTACCATGGCCTATTTTATTCAAAAAAACATGAATGAAAGCTCTGTTTTTCTTCATTTCAATGGCTCTTATCATAGTAACTATCATGAGAGTATTGCCTGGTATCTGAGAAAATATTTTCCTGAAATCAATATTGTAGTTATCGCCAGCCATGAAGCAGACAATATTGAAATATTTGATCCCAGCCATCAAGATATGGGCGACTATATTTTGTATACACCTTCTAAAATGACCAAAACTTATTAGTATGCTATACACTTCAAAGTTATTTTATCGACTGATACTTTTAATGAGTGTCATATTTGTTTCTTATTTTCCTTTATCTGCTCAGAATGCTGACGATATCATTCAAAAACACATCGCCGCTATCGGAGGTAAAGAAGCGTGGAGCAAATTGAGTTCCTATGAGTATAAGGCGACAGTTGGAACAGAAGGGTCGAGTATCAATTTGAACATTGCATGTATACCATCCAAATCGATAAAAGTCGATTTTAAATACAGTGTACGTG
>DAIUCL010000228.1:0-2428 GCA_036846185.1 Chitinophagaceae bacterium | reverse complement strand
TAATATCAAGAGCCGATAAAGTAGTACTATTGGCGTGCGTTCCGGTACAGCTACTTCGCACGAATTGGCATAAATCATCGGATCGGCGTTGTAGTTCATTGAAACCCCATTTTTGGGTATGGAGCTGTGGAAAAATCCCTCCCTTACCTGGTGGCAGATTAGCACCACTTGGTATGGTTAAGGATTGATTGCTTGGGTCATTGACAAAGTATAATCCGGTTAGAAGATTATCGGCTCGATATGCTAATGGATCAGAAGTTCCAATTATAGCCTCCCACTGTGCATCATCCAATTCATCATCTTGCCAGGGATTAGGCAAGCCGGGATAATCGGAGTATTTGCGGCCTGTGATAAAGGGCGATACGATTTGATTGCTAGTATTGCTTGTCTTTTCGCCAAAATCAAGGTTTTCTACATCTGTTTGTATGAAGAGGTCATAGGTAGTGCCGGTATTATTGAGTGTGTTACTAAATCGGTTGTCTATACTGAGCGCATCTCCTCCTAGGTTTTGCATCGGGGTGTAGGGTGTATAGGTGACCACATCGGGTATGGCATCCCAGTAGTTGGCCGCTTCGCCATATCCTCTGGGATACATCATCGTAAAATTGGTTTTGGTCTCACCTCCATGACAGCCTTGGCAGGTATTCAAAGATAGTTGATGTCGAATTTGTTTGTCCAGCAAATAAGGGGAATCCGATCCCGGGTCGGGTGCGATGTTTTTTAAGGTCTGTATTTTAGTTGTGTTCAAACCAAAATAATGACTCATCTCTTTGTGTAACACTGCCGAACCAGCCAAAAATGATTCCGGCAATACATGATTTCCCATCTTCACGCGTATGCGATTGATAGAATTGCCATTGAATCCATAAATCCATTCTTCTAAGTAATCAAAACCACCTATTTCATTTAAAAAATTACTGTTCATTGGAGGTATCAGATGAATATTTTGTGCTTTGTTGAATGAATAATAGCTGGTAGACATTCTATCATCTACCGGTGTATTCGTCACTACTGTGGCACTGAGATATCCATTGCCATTGTCATCTAATTCAAACTGACGAAGTTCCCAGTCAGGTAGCTCCCAGTTGGTCGTTTGTGGGATCACTCCTGCGGGTTGTGTATGTAATACTTTCTCATTGGTTCTGATTTGATTGATAGCGCTTTGATTATCATTTTTCAATCCTCCTTTTCCTGCTGTTATGACTTGGTCGGTTATAAGTTGCAAATGATCATTGTAGCCGGAACTACCCAGAGTCATCGAAGACAAATCATACCACTGCTGAGCAAATAGTTTCAAATCGCATAAATTATTTATGGGATTGCCATACTCAAATATGATATTCATCCCTATCCAATCTATCGCTCCTCCCGGCACGGGGCCGTATGTACCAAATACATTGTCGTGTGCAGGTGGCTTACCAGTGATAGGGTCTATGAGTGTATAGATAAGGCGAGTTTCACCGGCATTATGTAATACATTGGTATAGGCATTGTTGGCTCTGAGGTCTATGCGGTTTACGATAGCCATCAGCTTGAAGGGGGCGTTGACTATGATGGAATCTTGATTTGTATTGTCCCATACACTTTCCCAGTTATTATCATCTATATCTGTCGTGATATGGTTTGCTCGTTTGAGCCATGGCCCTATGACGTGTTGTATGATGGAGGCAGTAACACTATTAAGCGGGTCGTGACCTCGCTTTGGTACATTGACATAAGGGAAGTTATTAAATGTATTATTGCCTTGAGCAAAACTGCCTATACTTTGATTGAGTAGCCAAGTCCTAAGCCATTCTTTTAAGAAGTCTTTCGTACTGATGCCAGTCACAGGTGTATTAGTTATATCATTTACTATGGTACCAAAGGTCCATGCACCATAGGGATTACCAGTACATTCTTTCACATTGTAGGTTCTTGCCGGATCTTCTACTACGTTGAGATCTGTAATGAATAAGGAATTTTGTTTCAATATCGCATTCTCACAGATCGCTACATCTAATATGGGTTGATAGATCTGTACTTGTAGAAAATCGTCAAATGCACTTTTGTCGAATCGTATTGTACCATCATCGACCCTAAAACTTCCTGAATGGCCGTCAAAATGCATCACGCCACCTTTACTAATAAGTTCATCCTCACTTTCTTGGATTTTGGATTTAAAAAGTGGAATGTTTTCTCGAATATAGCTTGCATATCTAAAGTCGCCGGCTGTAGAGTCGGGGAATACTCCATCATCTCTTAATTGCAGCACTTCTGCATCATTTCTGAATAGGTTCAAGTACTGAGGTAAGTTTGAATCGGGATAATATTGAATCCTAAGTATCATATTGCTTCCATCTTGTAAGGTATCTTGCAATTGCTGCACATAAAACGACTCCGGTATCGGAGGTTGTTGTTCAAAATCGGCTTGGGAGCTACGACTCTTTTC
>DAIUCL010000227.1:0-2476 GCA_036846185.1 Chitinophagaceae bacterium | reverse complement strand
CATTATTTCTATGTGCCTTATCGCATACTAGTTGTGTATCAGTATGTCAAAGATAAAAATTGAAAGCAAATCACAACGGAATTGCGCCTCTATAAAATGATGGAAAAAAAGTCCTTACAGTATCGTTCATACACTGACTAGGAAAGTCTATGATGGCAACCGACTCCCTACTCCCTATTTCGCCGCCAGGCGTTTTCTCTTACTTTACTAATATCTATATCCTTGTCGGCCCACATCCCAAATGCATCGGTAAACGCCTGTTCAACTAGCTCCTTAGGATAATTTTTACCCAAAATCCTGTTTTTGGGGTAGCTCAAGGGCTTGGGCTTTTTCGCACTACTTTTTTTCCTCATAGCCATGTATTTGATACAAAAATACTACACATCTACCGTTCATCCTCTCCGTGTCTCCTATATGCCACGTAGGTGCGTGAGGGATAGTAGCGGATACCCCACAGCGAGGCACGAGCGAGGAGTAGCAGCGAATAGCCCGACCCGTAGGGGCACGCCCAAACACCCAAATACCTCCTGACTATGACCTACCATACCAGCAAGGATTTCTACCCAAAATATACCCACACGCCTTTGTGTACAAACTGTGTATAGCTGTATATAAATCAGCTACTGTGTGTATATCTCCTTCAAAATACCCCTCGCTCTGTGTACATCTCTGTGTATAGCACCTGCATAGACAATAACAAAAAATACTCCCTCAAAACTCCCCCGCATAAAAACCAATACTGTACTTTCGTGTCCCTCAAAAATTTTTACACCCACCTAACGATTTCTTCATACAATGGCCGTCACCAACAAACTCAATACTCGTACCAAAAAACCCGACCTATCGCCCCTACTCTATGGCAAAATGCCCCCTCAGGCACCCGACCTCGAAAACGCCATCCTCGGTGCTATCATGCTCGAACCCCAAAAGATCGCCGAAGTACTCGAAATCATCCAATCGCCCGACTGTTTCTACTCCGACGCCAACCAGCGTATCTATGCCTCTGTGCGTCGCCTCTTCGACAAAGGCTCCCGTATCGACTTCATGACCGTATGCGAAGACTTGCGCAAAAATAGCGAACTCGATCTCGTAGGTGGTGCCTACTATGTGACCAGTCTCACCCGCGATGTGGTGAGCAGTGCCCATATCGAGGAGCATGCCCGTATCGTGATGCAGAAGTATATCATGCGCGAACTCATCCGTATGAGTGGCGAAGTGATCAGCGAAGCCTATGAGGATAGCTCCGACGTGTTTGACCTGCTCGACAAGGCCGAAACCAACCTCTATGAAATTACCGATAAACACCTCCGCAAAAACTACCTGGGTATCAACTCTATCCTCATGAAAACCATCGATGAGATAGAAAAACAAGCCCTCAAAAAAGAAGATCTCACGGGTGTAGCTTCCGGGTTCCGCGACCTCGACAAAATCACTTCCGGCTGGCAACGTACCGACCTCATCATCCTCGCTGCCCGCCCTGCTGTGGGTAAAACCGCCTTCTCGCTCAACCTCGTGATGAATGCCGCTCTCCACCCTACCAACCCTACCCCGGTGGCCTTCTTCTCGCTGGAGATGAGTGCCGGTCAGCTCGTCAAGAGGATGCTCTCTGCTGTGACCGAAGTGCCCCTCGGCAATATTACCAAAGGCCAACTCGCCCCTCACGAACTGGTGCAGATACACCAGCGTATGAACAAGCTCGCTCAAGCTTCTATCTTCATCGACGATCAAGCAGCGCTCAATATCTTCGAACTCCGCGCCAAATGCCGCCGTCTGAAACAAAAAAATAATATCGGCCTCGTCATCATCGATTACCTACAACTCATGCAAGGCTCTGTAGATAAAAATAGTAATCGTGAACAAGAAATATCCAAAATATCGCGCGATCTCAAAGGCCTCGCCAAAGAACTCGAAATACCCATCATCGCCCTCTCGCAGCTCAACCGCTCCGTAGAAAGCCGTGGTGGTAGCGGGGCCGCCAAAATGCCTCAGCTCAGCGACCTTCGCGAATCGGGCGCCATAGAGCAAGATGCCGATATGGTGATGTTTCTCTACCGGCCCGAATACTACTCCAACAACAAAAACGAAGAAGGACTCGACGTGGTACAAGGCGAAACCTGGATCAATATCGCCAAACACCGTAATGGACAAACCGATATCGTGAAAGTGAAAGCCGTACTCGAATACCAACGCTTCGAAGACCTGAACCTCCCCGGCACCTACTACGAAACACCGCAAAGCAGTCACGACAATACCCAATCCATCAAAGCCGACTATAACAAAATACCCAAAATCACTATCGACCAAAACGAAGTACGCCTCTCCTCCAAAGCCAATGAATACAACTTCGACGACGACCACGATACCAGCTCCTCCCCTCCCGACGATAGCGTGCCTTTCTAAGTTATCTAAGATCATGCCTTGGGGCTCTCATCGTAGGTTCACCACCCATCCCACACCCATCCCCTACAGGGTACGC
>DAIUCL010000226.1:0-2545 GCA_036846185.1 Chitinophagaceae bacterium | reverse complement strand
GGCTTTTTCATTTACTCGAATTTTATAATTTCTACTCCTAAATCAAAAATAGAATATTGTTCAATACTCTCCTATAGCGAGACGCTATTATGTTTTAGGAACAAGCGAGACGCTTGCACCATGGGTGGGGTAGCTCGTATCAATGTTGAATAATAATAAGTCGATGACTACTATCCATCTTAGTATTTATTTTTATGAAGTACATTCCGAATGGCAAATCTTTCACTTCGAGTATGCAAGGATTATTAATACAGTTTTTAGTCAGGATGTTTTGATCGCTTATGCTCTTTAATTCTAATGAAATGACATTTTTGTTTTGCGAGGATACGAACAGAAATTCATTGGCAGGTATTGGATAAATATTTACATCTTGATTCAATGACTGATCTACATTAGTAGCAGGGAAAACCAAAGGAATTTCTAAGCTGTCATTTCGCTCGCATAGAAGACTATCTTTAAAATGTACATGATAATAGCCATGTATTTTGTTATAAATACCACTTGAATTTTCACCGCTATTCCATTGAAAGGTATATGGTGGTATTCCTCCACTTACAAATATCTCAGCAGAACCATTAGCGTTGCCATTATCAGCAGTAGTTGTAAAGTTATATGAAATAGGTGTAGGCGTTGGTAGCAATACAGAATCAATATGTGAACATCCGTTATCATCTATGATATTGAATGATAAGTAACCTCCAAGATTTGTATAATAGTTGCCGGTACCTATATAAGGAGCGGTGCCTCCTAATGCAGTTACCATTATTTCAGCTGTATCGCCATAACACTTGATGTCTTGGGTGATATTGATTTGTGAAGTGAGAGGCGAAGGCGAATATACCTGAACAGTATCTGTCACATTACATCCATTATTATCGACGAAGTTGATAGTATGTATTCCTTGTGTGAGAAAAAGTGTAGTGTTACCGATATAGGGAGGAGTTCCTCCAAATGGAAGTAGTTGGTATAAGGCACTATCACCCGCACAGAGAATGGGAGTATTTAGTTGTTTAGTAAAATTCAAAGGAGGTGGCTGAGTGATGACCACGGTATCTGTAACTATACATCCTAAATTGTCTGTAACGGTTACTATATGCGTACCTGCGTAATAGGAAACATTACCAATACCGTTATAAGGAGGTATCCCACCGTTGGCCATAATGGCAACCATATTAGAGTCGCCAAAACAGGCTAAGGGTGAATTATAATACGTGTTTATTTGAAGTAGGTTATTGGCTACTTGAATATTGTACGATAGTGTACAAGTATCAAGACCGTTTATTTTAAAATAAGTAATCGTATATAGACCGCCTGCAAGGTTTTCGAAGGCATGATTACTGCTCAATGGAAAGGTTGAGTTGCCTGATTGGCAAACATAGGATGCCAATGAATCATAGTTATTGATCATAATTTTTCCATTGGGATATTGTTGGCAGGTATTTGCAGTAGAACTAATTTGTGGATCGCTGGAATTATTAATGGATACCATATGAAAATAGCTATTACTGTTTTGATCAACCAAGGTAATTGTATATATTCCCGGACAAAGTGAGCCGCATGTATAGCCAAATCCTCCTCCGACCATACTTGCCTGTGAAACAAGCTGGTAAGTGTTTGGAATAAATTTTGGGAGCAGCACAGAACCATTGCAAGCGCAGTTTGCATCAGTAACTACAAATTGCCAACTACTATCTGTAGAAAAGCAAGAAGGGTGTTGGATTGGATCTATCCAAATACTACCATAAGCTGGTTGCACCCAAGCAAGTTCCTCCATCAAAAAACCATGAGAATCGGCCCAATGCTGCAACAAAGTATATTTAGATGCCAGTTGATAAATCGTTCCCAAATTGCATTCCATTTGTATAATTTTACAAATAGAATCATACCCGGATTTGCTTATCAGATAGCCAACAGCACAATAGGTATTCAATTCATCTATAAATACCGGCGTTCGCTCAGCAAAATGAAAGTTTAGCGGAAATGTGTTGGTTGCAATATAGTTGTTGAGAGTATCAAGTAGAGCGATTCTATTTTTTAGTTGCTCTTGGTTTAAAAATGAAGGGGTGTTTTTCCGCAAGTGTTTTTCGACAAGCCGTAAGTGGAGACTGATTTTTTCCTTTTCAGTCAATATCAATGTATTACCTAAATGATTGGGGACATGTTTATTTTGCCAAAATGGATTGACGTCTTTTAAGAATTTTTCATAGCTGCATTGTGAAAAACTATAGTCAACTATCAACAACAAACATGCAAGGATGTAAAAAAATTTCATAAGAATAATTTTTATACAAAGTTACTTTTTTTCAACAGCAGGATTAAATAAGGCTGTCATTTTAGTGTCATATTTTAGTGCCGAATAGAGGTCTTCGCAAGAGCAAACAATTGCCCCCCTTGCCACATTCAGATAAAGATTTAGGTTTAAATTCAAAGAAGAAAATTGCATTACTATTTGACAAGTATGAATTATTCAAGAAATTATATTTATTACAGAATGTAAGTTCAATCGATAAGTGCAACAGGTTTTATTCCCTGTGGGGACGAAGTG
>DAIUCL010000225.1:0-2547 GCA_036846185.1 Chitinophagaceae bacterium | reverse complement strand
CTATTTATCCTGATTCATTTTGTCTATTTTTGGGGGTTTCATTTGTATGATTTTTTCTCACTCTCATTGTTCGAACACAGAGATACGTACAGCTACCTACTTGCCACTAAAAAAATACTACTTGGCTATCCGGATTTGTCAAGACCAGTGATGTATCCATTAACTCTTGTGCCTCCTTATTTACTATTCCAAACCGGATATTATTTTTTTGCTGCCGTAGCTATCATACAGTTTCTGATGTTAGGCATTGTATGGCGTCAAACGTTCCGCTTACTTTGCAGGGAGATACCTGTCCTTTTTGCGGCTATAGCGACCGGGATATTCATGTTAAACATCTCCTTTACAGTAATGTCGTCCTTGGTATTGACAGAGATTAGTTTTATGCTTTTTCTGACCTGCTGTGCTACTTTTCTTGTAAAATATTTACGAGAAAAAAAAGCCTATTTATTGTTCCTCACCGTGCTTTGCCTTTCCATAGCGACGCTGACCCGACCAGGCTTGTGGCCATGTACGGTACTAATTTCGCTGATACTGGCTACACATACTTTTCTGTACAATAGAAACCTCTTTACGCTGCTTTCGATACCCTCTGCACTATTGCCTATATTATGCTTTATACTATGGGTAGGAAATAGCTATGGTGTAAATAGACTGTCTGTTATAGGCGAACTTGCTCTTTACAAATATCTAAATACGCGAACAGTTTCTATGCTGTATCCTGAACATACGCTGGAACAATGGATGCAAAAAAGAGACAACTTATTGGAATTAAACCTAAATGAATCAAACCTGAAAAATAAACTGAAAAAACAGCAATATCTTATAAAAAAAGATACCGATAGCTTGCTCAGATACCATTGGCCGGTGTATATTAAAGCATACTTATACAACTTATGGAGTAATACTCATAGTGGATCTACGCTCCTTCGATATGAACTAGACCACCCCTCTGTGTCAGTAGGCATGAAACGGCTGGCTTACGACTCCTCTCGCATATACAACATGGTTAGCGTAATCTTGCTGATGGTATGCAACAGCTATATTTTTGTATGTATCTTACGAAGAAAAAAAATAGCCTCTCTTTCTGTTATCATCATATTTTTATTGTGTAATTATCTATTTTTTAGTGCCGGCATTTCATTTTACCAGGGCGATCGATTTCATATAGTATGGATGCCATTGCTATGCATCGGTATGGCACTCTTGCACAATCATACAAAAAGCATTAGAGAATAATGAAATGTACTCTATTTTTGCCAAAAATATTCTCGTATGCCCTCTTTCGACATCGCCAGCAAAGTTGATATCCAAACCCTTGATAATGCTATCAATACCGTCAAAAAAGAAATCACTAACCGATTCGACTTTAAAGGTTCGCACGTTGTTATAGATCTCGACAAAAAAGCATACAAACTGCACTTAGAAGCAGATAGTGATATGAAAATGGAACAAATACTCGATGTATTAGTATCTCGCTCCATGAGGCAGGGACTTGATGGCAATTGCTTTGATACGTCGAAGGAGACAGTGGCTTCCGGCAAAGTGGTAAAAAAAGAAGTCATCGTGCGTAATGGTATTGCTCAAGATGACGCCAAAAAGATTGTCAAACTCATCAAAGATTCCGGACTAAAAGTACAAGCTGCCATCATGGACGATATCATTAGAGTGACCGGCAAAAAAATTGATGACCTGCAAGACGTCATAAGTGCCTGTAAAAGTGCCGATTTTAAAATTCCTCTGCAATATATAAACATGAAAAGCTAATAACTCATTGTATTAGTTATTTCTCCTAATGTCAAATCATATATTAGTAACAAAAATATATTTCCAAATTTGAATTTTGCTTTATCTTTGCACTCCTTAAAATGTCATGGCGGTCACCATGAAGCACTAATTTAAAAAAATATTAATATGAAACAAGGTATTCATCCAGAAAATTACAGACTCGTAATCTTTAAAGATATGAGTAACGAACACACCTTTTTGTGTCGCTCCACTACCAAATCAAACGAAATGATGAAATGGGAAGACGGCAACGAATATCCAGTAGTAAAATTAGAGGTATCCAATACTTCTCACCCTTTCTACACCGGCAAAAATGTATTGTTGGATACAGCAGGTCGTATTGACAAATTCAACAAACGCTACGCAAAAAAGAAATAATATAATTCTTACTTTATTGATTAAGAGCTCATTTTGATTAAATGAGCTCTTTTTTTGTGCATAACAATTCGATAATACTGAGATAATGTTGTCATAATGCTGTGGTAATGTTTGAGTAATACACCAAATCTACTTTTGCAATCAAATAAAAAATTTATGAAACGAATTATTTCTACATTCTCGATGCTATTTGCCATGGCATCCATGTCTTTTGCGCAAGCACCTGTAAAAGATATTAGTGGCAACCTAAACGGCACCCACAACTGGAGCGCCGACACCATCTACTTACTCAAAGGAAAAGTGTATGTAAAAGCAGGAGGCGAACTCAATATTGCCCCTGGTACAGTAATTAAAGGTGATGTATCTACTCCGGGCTCTGCTCTT
>DAIUCL010000224.1:0-2637 GCA_036846185.1 Chitinophagaceae bacterium | reverse complement strand
AGTACCGGATGGCGTAGTACATGTAAGAGAAAGTGCTGAACCGGCATCGGCTGTCACTTGAGCAGGTTGTGTAACTGAAAAAGTAGTAGAAGAAGTACAAGAGTTTGCATCAGTTGCTACAACAGTATAAGTTCCTGCACTTAAATTATTCCTGGAAGAACTTGTAATATTATCATTCCAAAGGTAAGAAACTGCACCATTAGCATTTGATGCTGACAATGATACCTGACCATTGCTAAGACCAAAACATGTAACATTTGTTATAGATGGATTGATGATTAGATTACAAGATTCAGGCAAACATCCTTGAAAACGAGTACAATGTACCTGAATCACGGCAACACCAGCCTGAGACTGAGTGATAGACTTTACTATCAATTGACCATTCATTTCACCTTGTTGTGAGCTAATTGCAGTCCAAGGTGCGAGCAAACTACCTTGAAAACCGACATTATTCATAGTCATAGAAGTTGTAGAACTACTTAAATTCCATATAATTTTTGACTGAGGACAGGTTTGAAAATTTGAACCAATAGTGCCAGTGTTTATTTGAGCATTGTTGTATGTCACTGTAGTTTGTGGCATAGAACTTAAATTTCCTGAAACATTCACTAACACAGTAGAAGAGGCTGGAACATTATATTCTATATTCAAATAACTATATGCTGATACTTGAGCAGCAGTGAGGTTAAATACATTTAAACTAGGGTTTGCGCCGGTCAAGGTGATAGTACCGAAGCCATTATTATTTATAGTACCTGTAGTAGCAAGACTTGCCCAATAATTGGATTTTGCCTTCAAAGCAGTCTCAGTTGCGGAAAAATTAACAACAGCTGAGGTTTGTGTAATAGTAGCCCCACCCAAAGCTAATGTAGGAGCACTTACTAAAGTTCCACCATAAGCTACACTTCCATTGTTTACAGTACCAGTGTTGTAATTTAAATTACCTCCAACAACTAAATCATATCGATTCGTATTATTCGTCAAGCAAGAGTTTGCACCTATACCCCAATTACTAACAGTAAAATTTTCACCTACAGCAGTTCTACCCCAAATTTGATCCCCTTGATTACATGTAAAATTGCCAAAAGTAAACACCACAAAATCTGAAGCCTGCCCTAAATTGGAAGAGGCACATTGAGCAGATAATGATTGAACTGAAAATAAAGTACCGATACCCATCAATAATACCCATATTGCTTTCAAGTAATTATAGCTTAATTTAAAGTTTGGCATAAAAATTGTATGTTTTATAAAATAAATTGTGTAGCTGAATATTTGACCAATAATACTGCTACGTTCTCATACTCGTTATCTTGTTTATTGACAAACAAGCAAATATAGCATTACATTTTTTATTATTATGCATTTTATTATCATTAATATGTTATTATCAATGATTATTTGGTCATTCTACCAAATTGATACCTAAACATACATAGCACTTACACTATCGCAAAGAATATTATAAAATATAATTTATTATTACTTTGAAGATGTGTTTGTAAGTTACGATTTTTAGAACACAGTTGAATAAAGTATCATTGTCGAGTTGTAGCCCTGATCGCAGCGGCATCCCCGAAGCGGCAGAGCTTTTGTGTGTGGGTGCGAAGGGATATAGCGGAGAGCAGGAGGGGCGATGAGGTAAGTGGATTGCGATGCGCTCCCACTAGTGAACTATGATTAGATTCCAATAGGAAGGAGAACGTGTATATAATGCAGATAAATGCTTAATAATTATATATACTCCACTAGCGGATCAGGGTGATGTTTCCTTGATAGTTTTTGCGGATATTATTGCTGAATTCGACATTGATAACATAAACGTATACGCCTAGTGGTTGTGGAACACCATTGTATTTACCATCCCAACCTCTTCCGTTGATGCTGTTAGTGGTAAATACTTTTTCGCCCCATCGATTGAATATGTCCATAGTAAAGGTTTTAAGTCCACTACTTAATATCTCCCTGGGCAGAAAAAAGTCATTGAGACCATCGCCGTCTGGGGAGAAAGAATTGGGTATATTAAGGTAACAATCTCTGAAAATTTGAATACTATCGGTGGTTGCACATTGCCCTTCATTGACACGAAGCCAGTATCGGCCAGCTTCAGTGACGGCTATCGCGGAGGCTTGGCTTCCGGTACTCCATGTATATCCTGCATTGGCAGAGGTATTGGCTTGGTTGACGAGTAATATAGAGTTGGTGAGTCCAGGACAGTAGGCGGTATCTGGTCCTAAGTTGACGACCGGATAGGCGTTGATAGTTATATTTTTGGTAACGGTGAGATCAGGACAGGCTGGAAAAATACCAGTGAGACTCACCACTTGTGGATTGGCGGGGGAAGACCATGTGAATACCGGATTGTGAACATCTGCCAGTATTTTTTCGCCAAAATTCCATATCCAGCCTTTTACATTGCTGGAGAAGGTGTCTTTGAAAAATACGGGATCGCCCACGCAAATATTGTCTTCGGACATGGAAAAATCAACAAATGCAGGATTGCCGACAAATACATTCCAATAGGCCGTGTCGGTACACCCGAGGGTGTCGGTAACGATAAACGATATGGTATAGCTACCGGCTTGGGTGTAGATGTGGCTTTCGGTAGTGGTTGCATTATTGACGATGGTGCCA
>DAIUCL010000223.1:0-2661 GCA_036846185.1 Chitinophagaceae bacterium | reverse complement strand
CCGTCACTTGACCCATATTATTTACGCATGCTGTAGTCGCAAAGTTGATGATGGGTGTAGGAGACCCAACTGTATTTAATGCCACAGGACTCGATGGAGTACAACCTATCTTATCTTGGTATACACTGTAATAACCATCACAGATAGCACTGTAGTTACTAATAATGAGTTTGGACACTCCAGCAACAGAATCGACAATACTGTGTGGACAACCTGCAGGAATATCCCAATAAAATACGGCATCATTACCACCTGTAGCGACAAATTCATAATTACTACCATAGCAAAATTGGTTATTTGGATAAACTGTTAATGAAGGTGATGGCATTGCATTGGTAAATACCACATCAACAGTATCATAACTTACACAACCGTTCTCAGCACTTACTGCTAAGGTATATGAAGTGTTCACAATGGGCGAAGCCATAGGTTGTGAGCTAATGGAATCATTGAGAGAACTTGCAGGCGACCAAATATATGAATAACCTACTGTAGGAGATGATCCTAATTGTACTGAGGTATTAATACAATCTGTGTTTTTGTCCACACCGGCAACAGCTGTAGGATAAGTCATATCAACTGTAAGTAGCATAGTATCATATGATACACAACCATTTGGTCCAGTTACTTGTAAAGTATAATTGGTAGTAGACATCGGCGAAGCAATAGTATTTGATTTCGTTGCAGTATCTAATCCATTAGATGGATACCACTGATAACTATTACCCGCTATGGGATTATCCCCTATCATAATTTCTGTTGGATTGCATCCTATAAGTTTGTCAATTCCAGCATTTGCAACAGGCAAACTGGTATCTACTGTTACTGTCACTGAAGAAGTAGCTGTGCAACCATTTAGCCCAGTTACAGTTACCGTATAGACAGTAGTAGAAAGTGCGGTACACATTGGCATAGCTTTATTGACTGAATCTAAATAATCTATGGGCAACCATGCATATGTATTTCCCGCAATAGTAGCTGTACCAATAATAGCACTATATGGGTTGCAACCTAATAATTTATCAGCCCCTGCATCTGCTGATGGTGGAGCATTATCTACATTAACAACGACTACATCTGTTGCTGTACAACCCAATGAACCTGTTGCAGTAACTGTGTAAGAAGTAGTAGCATTGGGATTAGCTACAGGCATTGCGACTGTTGTATCTGATAATCCTACAGAAGGACTCCATGAATAGGTAGTTCCAGGCAATGATGAAATGCCTATAGCTGCTGAAGGTGTGTAACAATTTAAGAATTTATCAACTCCAGCTAAAGCCTCTGGTACTATACAATAAGTTGCGTTTGAGTTTTGGGATTTATAAGGACCTATTTCAAAGTAGGCAGTATCAACATGAGTCCCAAAATTGGAAAACCCACTAGCGGGTACTACTACCGTAAAGACTAAATTTTGACACGTATTAGGCGAAAGTCGAATAGATTTGTAACTACTTCCAGCAATAATTTTCTCACCAAAAAACTCTAATTTACCGGTATCCGCAGAATTAGGTATTAAAGAAAAATCATCTTCTATCAAATCAGATGAAGAGTGAATAGCATGAAATTGCAATCCTGAAGGCAACTGAATATATATCTTATCTATAGCTGTAGAATCTATCAATGAGGGATTACATAGTTCTACATTATATAATATAGTATCACCGGCAGCATATGAATTCTTATCTGTAGTGTGTGATATAGTAGGTGCCTTGTCGCCAGCAACTAAGGTAATAGTACCTGCTGTTGTTCCTATTCGTTTCTTTATTTGCCCGCCAGATGTAGCATAGGTCATCGGTATCATATTGGATGATACATTATTACAATAATTTTTAAAAGTATAACGAATCGTAATAGTTGCATTATCACAAACCGTACCATTGCCTCCCGGTGGCACATAGGCCATATCATCAAAACCTATGGGTATACAGCCAGGTGCAGATGTGGCAGTAACAATAGATTCTTGCAACTGAAAACAACCACTATTGAAAATAGCACTAGAAATAGGTTGAAATGACATCACGGCTCCACTGTTAGGCATGTTGCCAAAGCTATAAGTCGCAGTAACATAAGTATATGCACCTATGATATCGGCATTATCTATAGAGAAAGAAGTAACTAGGCCTCCTGCATTTGCATCAATCAGTCGACGTTTTGTGAAGTTATATGTAATATCTTGATTTTCAAATTCATTAAATAAATTGAATGTAATAGTCAATAAAACATCATTATTGTTAGGATTACAAGGCCATTGGATATGATAGAATATATCTCTACTTTCGTTTGGCGCCAAAGTGCCTACCAACTGTGTTGCGAGCTGCGAAGATGACAAAACCACCCCTGTATCGCTTGACCCCACAAAAGTAATTTCTCCTACATAAACTGGAGAATTACATGTATTTGTCAATTCTATGGTGATATAGTTTGCTGTGGGACCAGTATTTGGACAGTTATTTGCATCTACTCCTATTAAATAATTGGGTGCTAATTGAGTTCCTATATTAGGTTGAGAGCTAATATTCTTTGTTACACAACTCAACTGAGCACTAGAGCTATTAAAAAGAAGACTCAGTACTAAAATATTTAATATTAAATGTTTCATTGCGATATAAAATTTATTCACAGGCACAATTTGGATATCTCCAAAATTAAATTGCTTTAGTG
>DAIUCL010000222.1:0-2686 GCA_036846185.1 Chitinophagaceae bacterium | reverse complement strand
ATATAAGTATATTTGAAGCCATAAAAATGGGGAAATTATAATGATTGAACACCTAATTGAGCTTACGAAATATCTTTTGCCTGCCATAGTGGTGTTGGTAGCGACTGTAATGATCGTCAATAATTTTTTAATCAAAGAGACAGAACGAAAGCGACTGGCCATTTTTGAAAAAAATAGTGATACTGCAATGCGACTTCGATTACAGGCATACGAGAGATTAGCTATTTTGGTAGAACGTATGCACCCAAGAAGTTTAGTGGGTCGTTTTTATTATAAAGAGGCTACTGCACAAGACTTGCAAATAGAAATGGTTAATGCTATAAGAAGCGAGTTTGAACATAATTTGTCGCAGCAATTGTATGTTTCTCATGAGGTGTGGCAAACAATTCGTTCTGTTATGGAACAAGAGATAATGATGATTAATAGGGTAGGTGCTTCTTGTGAGTTGGGTACTCCCGCCTCTGAATTTGTTAAAAGACTTACTGATTTTGTATTGACTAGCGAATCGGCTATGCCCACAGATATTGCACTTGAAATTATTAATAAAGAAGCCAAAGCGACTCTTTTTCCTCCCACAACCTAAAACTATTGTATGCAACATTCTGATATCATTTCCCTTAATCATTACTTTTTTATTGGTGTTGCTGGCGCAGGTATGAGTGCAATCGCACAGTATCTGGCAGGTAAGGGCAAAACGGTCAAAGGAAGTGATCGTTTATTTCAATCTAGCGATAACGATGGAATCAAAACAAAACTAGAATCTGAAAATATCCAATGCTTTTTGCAGGATGGAAGTGGTATAGATGCTTCTACACAAGCTGTAATCATCTCTACAGCAATTGAAGATACTAATATTGAAATTCAAAAAGCCAAAGAGCTTCATATTCCTATAGTATTACGTGCTGATTTACTGGCAGCCATTTGTGATAGCAAGCGTACGATTGCGATAGCTGGTACTTCCGGTAAAAGTACAGTTACTGCAATGCTGTTTCATATACTTCAGGAGTCGGGTATGCAGCCATCATTAATCAGTGGAGCCGGATTATGTTCATTGCAAAAGCAAGGTAAAATAGGGAATTCATTTGTAGGAAAGAGTGATTGGTTGTTGATCGAGGCCGATGAAAGTGACGGGACATTAGTGAAGTATCAGCCCGAAATTGGCGTGCTACTGAGTATAGATAAAGATCATAAAGAGTTAGATGAATTACATCAGATATTTAGCACATTTAAGCAAAATACAAAGTCCCATTTTGTTGTAAATCAATCTCATCCACTTGCAAAAAGCTATTCTGTAGACAAAAAATCTGACTATGGCACCGATACACCATTTGATGCTGTTTCTTTTAAACAAGTTGGATTTAGTATATCTTTTAATGTAAAATCAGTACTTGGGAAAGACGTGCAATTTACTATCCCCACTATAGGGCAGCACAATATGGAAAATGCACTAGCATGTATAGCAGTTTGTTCCCTGATGAATGTATCAATAGAACAATGTGCTTATGCTTTAAAATCTTATGAGGGTATTTATCGAAGACATCAGTTAGTAGGAGTATTTAATGGAATTACTCTTATTGACGATTATGCTCATAATCCTGCCAAAATAGCGGCCTCGCTCAAGGCATGTCAAGCTGTAGGAAATAAACTAGTAGCATGGTTCCAGCCTCATGGATATGGCCCTACAAGATTTATTAGAAAAGAACTTGTTCAAGAAATAGCAGCTACTTTAAGACCCACAGATGAAATTTGGATGAGTGAAATATACTATGCTGGAGGTTCTGCTGTTAAGGATATTTCTGCAAGGCATCTAATACAAGATTTGAAAGCGCTTGGGCTGAATGCTTTTTTTGTCGAAGATAGAGTAGAACTATTTAATCAGCTAGTACAAAAACTGAATGGAGGGGAAGTGCTACTGATGATGGGGGCTCGTGACCCAAGTTTAGAATACTTTGCTTCGGATGTAGCAGCTTTGCTGCAAAATTTGAAATGATGATCTCTGAAAAAAAAATAGTAGTAAAATATAAGTCATAATAAGCTAGAAAAATTTAGCTGCGTATGATATTTTCTCGAATGTAATTGGCTATTTCTTGTGTTGGAGTACCAGGACTGAATAATTGACCGACACCAATATTTTGTAAGGCTTTCATATCGTCTTCCGGAATGATACCACCACCGGTAATCAATATGTGATTCAAATTTTTTTCCTTGAGCAATTTCATTAAAGCGGGAAATACGGTCATGTGAGCACCCGAGAGAATACTTACTCCAATGGCATCCACATCTTCTTGCAAAGCGGCATTCACAACCATCTCAGGGGTTTGGCGCAAACCGGTATAAATCACTTCCATGCCTGCGTCTTTGAGTGCTGTCGCAATTACTTTGGCACCTCTGTCATGACCATCGAGGCCGATTTTAGCAATTAATACTCTTACGGGTCTGGATTCCATTTTCTTCTTTTCTTGTTGCAAACATACATTATCATATGGTATCCTTCGAATATAATCATAGAAAAATCATTTTTGTTACCTATTTTTGTTCTATTGAAAAAAAATAAATAACATGGGAAAATTTGTTGTAAAAACAGACAAAAAAGGTGAGTTCAGATTCTCACTAAAAGCTACGAATGGTCAAACCATTTTGGCAAGCGAAGGTTATGTAGCCAAGTCAGGTTGCATGAATGGTATCG
>DAIUCL010000221.1:0-2875 GCA_036846185.1 Chitinophagaceae bacterium | reverse complement strand
AACTGTTATGATTGACATGGATTTATCAGCCCCTTGGAGCTACAAAATAATTACAACTGATGGAAAATTGATAAAATCAGGAACCGCTAATACAAATAGCCTAAGTATAGATCTAGCTGATATGAGTAAAGGAGTCTATTTTATTCAACTAATTATGGATCAGCAAAGTGAATTAAATATAATTAAGTTTTCTGTAGTAAAATAATAATGCTAAAGCAGATTGGATGTATTGATGAAAAAATCCTGTCAATAAACGTCGCTCGGACAGTTGAAGATTGAATAAGTCCTTGAAGTTTTAGCCCTGATCGCAGCGGCATCCTTACTGCTTAGCGCGGAGCATCTTTGTGTTGGACTAAGCAGTAAGATATAGCGGAGAGCAGGACGGTAGATGATAGAACTAGTGAAGATGCGCTCCAGAAATTAATAATTTCCTAATGTGGAATTCAGTAGTATTTACTGATTCTACAATAATTTTGCATCACATGCGATTACTTTTATTGACGATATACTTGTTTAGTAGTTTCAGTTTATTGGCTGTACGTCCATTTATCACTGACGACGCAAGAGTGGTAGGAAAATATCTTGCACAGTGGGAATCATGGCTACGGTTTGAAAAACATTCGGGACAACAATGGCATATGGCAGCTTATGGCCCTTCAGATAAGTGGGAATTGACATTAGGAGCGGTGATGGGTTATGCAAATGTAAATGCAGAGAAAAATGAATTTTCTTATGCATTACCATTATTACAAGCTAAGTATTTAGTGAAAGAATACGGGTATAAAAAAGGACCTGGAATAGCTTTTGTGGGGGGTACATTTTTACCGATGGGACGAGGAAGTTTTGTACCACAGACTTATGGTGCTTTTTCGTTTGTTAACTTCACACAGTGTTTTGGGAAAAACGAGGATGTACTAATTCATGCAAATGCGGGCATAAGTTATTTGTTCACGTCAAACAAAAATTGGGTAAATACATTGGGCTTAGGCACACAAATCAGAACGTATAAGGGATTACATGTATTAGGGGAAGTATTTTCTGGCGACCCCTACATACCAGGAGCTGGACTTGCCTATCAGGCAGGAGTTCGACATTTTGTAAGTGACTATCTTCAATTCGACGCCACATTTGGAAAGGGTATAAGTGGCATTGAAAAACTCCCTTTTTGGTCTAGTGTTGGTGTAAGAGTTGTAAGCAGTTATTTTTTGAGAAAAAAACAATAATACAGAAATTATTTTGATATCTTAAATTTCAGTATACCTTTGCAGCGTTCAAGGTGTTTCGATATCATCGAAATGAAAAGGGAATACTGTGAAATTCAGTAACACTGCCCGGTGCTGTAAGTTCTTGAAACTCTAGTTCACACATATGCCACTGATACAATTCGGGAAGGCGGACTAAGAGTAAGAATGAGTCAGAAGACCTGCCTTAAACAAAAAAACTTCGACGACTTCGGGAATAAAGTCGACGGTAAGTGAGAATATTATTTTCTTTCTTATTTTTCTGTTCCCAATATTAAACCTGTTAAACTATTTAGTATGTTCAGAAAATTGTCATTCTTTCTCGTTTTGTTCTTTGCCGGACTATCAATGTATGCTCAAGTCGGTTTTGAAACGTTTACCTTAATGCCTAATAGCTATTGGCGTGGTGCAAATCCCTTTCCTCGTGATACTCAAATCAATTTTGGCCTACTTGGATTTATTAATTCTTATGATACCTCTTGGGGAGGTTTTTGGGGAGGAGTTGGTTATTCGAACCGAAAAGATACGACATCGATCAGTTATGCCACCAATGAATTAGCTTCTATTGCAGGTGGTGGCCACAACAATTCTGATCAATATGCAGTTGCTTATGAGAGTTATAACACTTCGCACAACAGAATAAAGCGAATTGGCGCAGATGATATTACACTACAAGGTGTATGGCTTACAAATACGGTGATAGCTTATCGATCGATGAAAGATGGAGATGGATTTGCAAAAAAATTTGGAGGAGCAAGTGGCAACGACCCAGACTATTTCTGTGTAAAATTTACTCCCTGGAAGATGGGAATTGAAGACACCACCAAAACCGTACGTTTTTATTTAGCTGACTTCAGAGATTCAAACAATGTCAATGATTATATCATTAAAGAATGGACATATTGCGACCTCTCATCTATAGGAATATTTGATAGTATTCAATTTTCGATGGAATCCAGCGACACAAGTGGTTCTTTTATCAATACACCTACCTACTTCTGTATGGACGACTTTATATATATCCACACTTCAATCAATGAATTTGAAAGTAATCCAATCGTTACTGTTTTTCCCAATCCATGCAATGATGTCTTGACGATTAGAAACGAAAGTAAAAAACAAGTATATATAACAATCAACAATCTAAATGGCGGCATCATCAAAATGATACAACTTGACTCTTCTGAAACGCAAATTTCTATTGATATGGATATGCCAGCAGGAACTTACCTATTGACAGTACATGACGACCATTCCATTCAGTCAAATTGTATTATCAAGCGTTAATTATATTATGAAAAGAGCAAAACTATTTATTCTAGTTTTACTATTGAATGCAAATAGTCTTTTGGCGCAATTTGCTTCGCAGGCTGGCTTACCGGGCAGTACCGCTATTCACGCTGGTAGCAATGTATTCAAAGCTTGGGGCGACTCTTGCCAAATCGAAAGAGGATGGATGAATATCGCTGATACTACATTGGGTAGAGTGTGGTTTGGCAATGATATAAATGTAAATTCCATTGCCGATGGTAATGTGGTTAGTTTAGGAGATGGAGGCAGAGCTACTTATTACTTTGAGAAACCTGTTTATAATGGCTCTGGTGCTGATTTTGTCATTTTTGAAAATGGATTTA
>DAIUCL010000220.1:0-2877 GCA_036846185.1 Chitinophagaceae bacterium | reverse complement strand
GGCATTACATAATTTTTCACATGGCAATATTCTACTTTATCCATGTACTGTCCACCTATTTTCACTGCCCCATTTTCTGCAATTATAGTCATACTGCTTTCAAGGTTCTTATCCCAAACCGAAGTAGAGAAATTTAGAGTTCCGGATCCTCCATTCAAAAAGTCAAATGTTACAATTCCTGAATCTTCAAAATCAGTCATTTCTTTATGATTAAAGTCATAAAACCGGCTGCGGATATTGTGAATATCGCCGAACAGCCAATAAAGAATATCAATAAAATGGGAAAATTGTGTAAACAATGTACCACCGTCTAATTCTTTATTTCCGTGCCAACTATCAGGCTTATAGTATCTATCGTCTCGATTCCAGTAACAATTCAACTGTACCATAAATATTTTACCCAGCTCTCCACTCTCTACCATATTTTTAATCCAGACCGATGGTGGTGAATAACGATTTTGCATCACAGCAAATACCTGCCTGTGTACTTGTAAAGCTTTAAATATTACCCTTTCAGCATCTGCTTTTGACAAAGCCATTGGCTTTTCAACTACAATATGTTTACGTGCTTCTAAAGCTTCCAATGAATGGCTACAATGAAAACCATTAGGTGTAGCAATATTAATTACATCAATATCAGGATGAGCCTCTATCATTGCTGCTATAGTTGTATAAACAGGTACCCCGAATTTTTCTATATACAACTGTTGTTCAGGTAAAATATCACAAAGTGCAACTAGTTGAGCTTCTGGGTTACGGATAATCATTTCGGCATGTCGTTTTCCGATATGCCCACATCCGATTACAGCAAATTTTAATTTAGAATTTGACATTATTTTTTACTTACTTTTCCGTCCTTTAATATAAATAAATCTCCGCTTTCAGCACATTTAGCTTCGCCTTTATCATCAAAATTTAATCGCTCTCCATATTCACTCATCCAGCCTATCTGTTTTGCCGGATTACCTACTACTAAAGCATAAGCTGATACATTGCTTGTAACAACCGCACCTGCACCTATGAATGCAAACTCTCCAATATCATGACCACATACAATAGTTGCATTTGCCCCTATACTTGCCCCACGTCCTACATGAGTTTTAGCATATTGCCCTTTTCTATTTACCATGCTTCTTGGATTTGTAACATTCGTAAATACACAGGATGGACCTAAAAACACATCGTCACCACAAGTTACTCCTGTATAGAGAGATACATTATTTTGCACCTTAACATTCTTTCCCAAAACTACTTCAGGAGATATCACAACATTTTGACCAATGTTGCAACCCTCTCCCAATTTACAACCCGACATAATATGTGAAAAATGCCAAATTTTAGTGCCTGGGCCAATTTCACAACCATCATCTACTATAGCCGTAGGGTGTACGAAATAGTTCATCGATAAATTATTTGAAAAAAGATTTTATTGTATCGGTAATAAATATTTGTTGTCTTTCGGTTAATTCAGTATGCATGGGTAAAGAAATAACTGATGCACATAGTTGCTTTGTCACCTCTAAACTACCAGAAACAGAACCCATATTTCTGTATGCCTCTTGCTCATTTAATGGAATCGGATAATAGATCATAGCAGGAATTCCAGCATCCTCAAGATGCTTTTTTAAAGCATCCCGGTTACCATCCGCTATTATTATAGTATATTGATGAAACACATGGGTAGAGTTTTTTGCCTTAGTTGGTGTTCGCAGGCCTTTGACTCCAGCTAATAAATGATCGTAACGATCTGCAGCTATTTTACGCGCTTTGCTATATTGATCTAGATATTTGAGTTTTACAGTTAGTATGGCTGCCTGTATTGTATCCAATCTTGAATTGACACCAATATATTTATGAATATATTTTTTAACCTGCCCATGATTAGCTATCATACTAATTTTTTCAGCAATTTCTGAATCCATAGTATAAATAGCACCTCCATCACCGTAGCAACCAAGATTTTTAGACGGGAAAAAAGAGGTGCAACCGATATGCCCCATAGTACCAGCTTGTTTATGTATACCATTACTAAAAATATACTTTGCCCCAATAGCTTGTGCGCAATCTTCAATTACATAAAGTCCTTTTTCTATTGCCAACTCCAAAATTGGTTCCATCTCGGAACACTGTCCGAAAAGATGAACAGGTACAATTGCTTTGGTTTTAGGAGTAATGGCCTGCTCTATATTGGCTCGAGTAATATTAAAATGAATGGGGTCTACATCTACCATTACCGGTTTCAGGTGCAATAATCCTATTACTTCTGCCGTTGCCACATAAGTAAAAGCTGGGACTATCACTTCATCACCAGGCTCAAGCCCAAGTGCCATCATTGCAATTTGCAAAGCATCTGTACCATTTGCACACGGAACTACATAAGCACCTTCAAGGTAGTCAGAAAGCTGCTGTGAAAATGCGCCAACTTCAGGACCATTTATGAATTTTGATTCCCGTACTACCCTCAAAATTGCCGTATCGATTTCTTCTTGAATTTTAGCATATTGACCTTTGAGGTCAACCATCTCAATTTTCATATTATTAAATAAATGTGCGGATAACTATAAACGAGAATCAACTAACGATCGCTTCAAAAATGATTTCGTGTCATAAATAACGGCACGATTACTTGAACAGAGTTGCTCATAATTCAACGCCAAGAATTCATTATGTGAAACAGCAAGTATTACAGCGTCATATTTTACAACTAGTTCATCAATCAACTTGATTCCGTATTCCATTTCTACTTCATGCTTATCAGCATGCGGATCAAAAACATCTACCTTCATGCCGAACTGTAATAATTCACGATAGATATCAATCACCTTAGAATTTCTTATATCGGGACAATTTTCTTTAAAAGTAATTCCCAATACAAGT
>DAIUCL010000219.1:0-2969 GCA_036846185.1 Chitinophagaceae bacterium | reverse complement strand
CCCATCATCAACTTTGCGACTACAGCATGCGTAAATAATATGGGTCAAGTGACGGTAAATGCGAGTGGAGTAGGGGTGTTGGAGTATTCGATTAATGGGGAGCCTTATCAAGCATCCAACGTGCTAGGTACTTTACCCGGTTCTACATTTATCGTATCGGTTAAGTCTCAAAATTCAAGTTGTGAAACTCACTACAGTGGGGAGTGTGTATATTGTAATCAAGGAGGTCCTACGTGTGCTGCTCCTGCGAAGGATTCGCTGATAGTACCACGAGTAGCCTGTAGTGGAATATCGATACCCTTAGTGAATTATTTCACGAATGCCTCTGAGGCTACTTTCAGTAGTTCCGGTACCGGAAGTTTTGACATTACGAATTGCAATACAAGTCCATGTACGGTGAATTACACGCCAAGTGCTGCAGATTATGATTTGGGCTATGTGATATTGACCGCTACAACGGATGATCCGGACGGCGCGGGTCCTTGCTGTGCAGGTAAATCAGCTAAGTTAGTGCTGTTGGCTCATGGCTTGGTTGCTCCAAGTATAGTAACGAACTCACCGGTATGTGAGAATGCACTATTGACATTCCAAGCTACGGGAACATTAGGTAATATTAGCTGGTTGGGCAATGGTGGTTATAATTCTACACAAAATCCGGTAAGTATAACGAATGCCCCTGCCTCCATGCATGGGATGCTAACAGCGACGGCAGGCGGTTTGGGTTGTACAGATGTATCAGCATCACAAAATGTGATTGTGGTAGCGCAACCTAATTTGAATGTAAGTGTAAACGGGATAGCCGAATACTGTGCGGGTAGTGGCAATGGTCGAATAGAAGTGAATGTGAGTGGCGGTTCGGGGATTTATGAGATCTGTTACAATGGTAATTTAGCGAATTGCGTTACGAATTCTTATGCAAACTTTATATGGATTACCCCGGGCAATTATACGGTAACGATAGTCGATGCCTTGTGCCCTGCGAATGTATATAGCTATCCTGTGACGGTAGGTCAAGGCCCGGTGATAGCGCCACCGGTAGTATCACCTACGATCAGCGCTTGTGCCGGTCAGAATTTGATATTGACAGGTACGACAGGCTTGGCGGGAAGTACGATTAATTGGATATATCAGCCTCAAAATTTCAATGCACAAGGTATGACGGTGATCCGTTACGGAGCGACAGAAAACATGTCGGGAGTATACCAGGCCAAGACGATAGATAGCAATGGCTGTGCCTCAGTAGGTATCCCTGTGACAGTAAGTGTGACACCAACGCCCTACATCAATCATGTACAAGTCAATTGTCAAGGTGCTACAGGTAGTATAGAGATTACTGCGACATTGGCAAGCGGCACGATAGAATATTCGATAGATGGCGTAGTCTATCAAAGTAGTAATCTGTTTACGAATGTATCTACCGGCAATTACACGCTCCATGTCAAGAATGCGAGTTCATCATGTGAGACCTTGTTCCCTGTGTTTATGCCAAACTGTTTGTGTCCCAATGAACCCATAGTAAGTATCCAGAATCCACGGACCTCTTGTGGTCTGACACCGATACCCTTGGTAGGAAGCTTTACGATAGCGTCGACTGCTAATTTTGTAAGCTCCGGTACTGGCAACTTTACCGTAGTAGGTGGAGCAAGTCCTATTACGACGACGTATACGCCTTCACAAGCAGATTTGGACAATGGAGTGGTATTTATATCCCTTACGACCAATGATCCGGACGGAGCAGGTCCATGTACACCGGTGACGCATACTGAAATGATCTATTTGGTAGATAGCTTGAGTCAGCCAACGATTACAGGTGCGCAACCGAGCTATTGCACGGGCGACACGGTAGCCTTGCTGGTGAGTGGAGCCAATGCGCCTTTCCAGGTGACGGGAGTAGGAGGCTATGCCTCAGATAGTTTGATAAATCGAATACCGAATGTAACGGTATCGCACTCAGGGATCTATCGAGTGACCATGAGCGGTAATGGATGTGTGAGCAAATCGGATAGTATGCTATTATTGGTTACACCACCACCATCGTTGACGGTGAGTACGAACTCGGTCGATGAGGGCTGCTATGGCCATGCGAATGGAGAGATCACGATCAGTGTGAGTGGAGGTAGTGGCAACTATACGGTATGTAATGGCTATGCATTGAATTGTGTGTCGACGAGTAGTAGTCATACCTACAAGTGGTTGGCCCCCGGCGAATACACATTGTATGCATCAGATGCGGGCTGTCCTAATTATAGAGTAAGTGTGGTAGATACCGTGTTTCATGGTCCATTGGTAGCGGCACCAAGTGCGGCATCCTACAATGAGCCGGTGTGCGAAGGCGAAGATTTGATATTGACAGCGACAGGCGATGCCGCCACGTATGTATGGACAGACATCAAAAATAATTTTGTAGAATATGGTCAGAGTATCACACGCAGCAATGCACAGGTGGATATGACCGGTCAGTTTAAGGTACAACGAGTAGTAGATGGCTGTGCATCTGCTGAAGTATATTTGAATGTGAAAGTGTTTGACTATCCAGAGTTGTTTGCTGCAGATACGATGTGTATCGGCGGCGATTCGGGTCGTATCACGATACTATCGAATGTAATGGGTGGCGATACAATCGAGTACGCCTTGAATGATGGAGCGTTCCAAACGAGCAATGTATTTGACTATTTGACCAATGGCTTGTATATGGTACGAGCTCGCACACAAGGGAGCGACTGTGAGGTAGAGATGCGTAATATAGAATTGTATTGCTTCTGTATCTGCAACAAGGATGTACAGGTGAATGTATTCCCGAATCCGAGCGATGGAAGCTTTAGTGTACGAAGTACTTTAGTGGTACCGTCGGACAATATTGTATTGAGTGTATTTGATATGAGTGGTCGTACGATATATGAGAAAGCGACAGAGGCGCCACAAGGAATCTTGGAACACCAAATCGATATCAAGGGTTATGCTAATGGCTC
>DAIUCL010000218.1:0-3059 GCA_036846185.1 Chitinophagaceae bacterium | reverse complement strand
CAAAAAAGCAGCAGCTCCCAAAAAGGCAGCAGCTCCTAAAAAAGGAAAAAAGTAATTTAGAACAAATTAACGTAGTAATTACGTCAATAAAACCCCGCAATAGCGGGGTTTTTGCGTATATTGAACGAATGAGTATTTTATCGAGCGATATTAAACTAGCAGCAGAGTTCTTGAAAAAAGGAGAACTGGTGGCCATCCCTACAGAAACGGTATATGGCTTGGCTTGTAATGCTTTGGATGCAAATGCGGTACAAAAAATATATTCAGTAAAGGGAAGACCAAGTACTAATCCTCTTATTATTCATGTTGCATCGGTAGAGGAACTTTCGAAGTGGGTAAAAGATATTCCTTTGACTGCGATAAACTTGGCCAGGCAATGTTGGCCAGGTCCTTTGACGATGGTACTGCCCAAAAAGGAAAGTATACCGGATTGTATTACTTCAAATCAGGACACGGTGGCTATCAGGATACCGGATCATCCTCTTACTTTATCTTTGTTAAGTATATTACCCTTTCCTTTGGCGGCGCCTAGTGCGAATTTGTCGGGATATATAAGTCCAACTACAGCTATGCATGTAGAAAAGCAATTGGGGGAGATGATTCCGTTGATATTGGATGGTGGCCAATGTAAGCAGGGCATAGAATCTACTATCATAGGATTTGAAGGAGATAAGATCATTGTGTACAGAAAGGGAGCATATGAGTTGAAGGATTTGGAACTGATGAGTAAGATGTGTGTGAAGAATAATGGGAGCAATGAAGTGATGACTCCGGGTATGATGAAGAAACACTATTCGCCACGGAAGCCCTTTTATGTAACGAGAGATGTTGAGAGAGTTGTGTCTAATTTGGGGAAGCATCATGTTGGTATCCTATCGTTTAAGCAGGATTATTCGGAACTTGGAAAAAATTGGATATTGTCAACATCCGGATCGCTTGGAGAGGCGATGCATAATCTGTATGCCTATATGCATGAGATGGATGAGAGTGAAATAGAATGTATAGTGGCGGAGTGGATGCCAAATGAAGGGATTGGTGCTGCGATCAATGACAGGCTAGATAGGGCCGGGGCAGGAACGGAGCAGTTTGAGGAAAAATAGCTTTTGGAGAGATTAGGTATCGATTAGTGATAGAGGTATTCTCCCTCGGTACTGATAATTTTGACGTGTTTTTGAGAGGAGCTTTCCACATGTCCAATGATAGCGGCATCAATATGGAAGAATTGGGCTGCTTTGATTATTTCTTGTGCGGTGGATTCGTCGGTATATATTTCCATGCGAGTACCCATATTGAATACTTGATACATTTCATGATAGCTAACATGGGTAGCTTCTTGTATGAGTTTGAATATAGGAGGAGTGGGAAGTAAGTTGTTTTTGATAATGCCTACAGGTTGTTGAATATATTTAAGACATTTGGTATGAGCGCCTCCGGTGTTATGAACTATTCCATTGAGTTTGTGTCCCCATTCGTCTACGATAGGTTTGATAAGAGGAGCGAAGGTGCGGGTAGGTGAGAGGAGTAGTTTTCCGATATTTAGGCCATGCGGAGTGGTGTCGGTGAGTCGGTATTTGCCTACATAGACTACTTCTGGTGGTAGTGATTGGTCGTAGGATTCGGGAAATTCGGTGGCATAGGATTTTTGTAATAAATCGTGACGGGCACTGGTGAGACCGTTGCAACCTATACCGCTGTTGTATTCTGTTTCGTAGGTGGCTTGACCGTAGGAGGCTAAGCCGACGATGACATTGCCGGGTTGGGGATTGATGGTGACTACTTGCGAGCGTTGGAGACGAGCAAAAGCTGTGTAACCTACGTCGATGGTGCTGATGAGGTCGCCTACATCGGCGGTTTCGCCTCCTGCCATATGGATGTCGATACCGAATTTTTTCCATTCGCTGATGAGTACATCACAGCCTTGTATGATGGCTGCAAGTACTTCTTTGGGTATTCGATTTTTGTTGCGAGCTATAGTAGATGAGAGTACGAAGTGGTTGGTGGCTCCGGCGCAGATCATATCGTCAATATTCATTACGATAGCGTCTTGGGCGATTCCTTTCCAAACAGATAGGTCACCCGTTTCACGCCAGTACATGTAGGCTAGTATAGATTTGGTACCTGCGGTGTCGGCGTGCATGATACAAGCGTGCTCTTCGCTACCGGTAATGTTATCGGGCATTATTTTGCAGAAGGCATTGGGGTAGAGGCCTTTGTCGAGGTTTTTGATGGCGTGGTGCACATCTTCTTTTTGGGCGGACACGCCCCTTTTTGCATACAAATCGCTCATAGTGCAAAGATGCAACCCTTGTGTGTATTTTCCTATTGTTTATAGTGGATTCGTTTTATTTTAGGTTAGGGGTTTATGGGATGGTGGTGGTGATATGTAAGTAGCAGATGGTATACTCGTAGAGATGGATGAAAGACTGATGTCGCTGAAGGGCTGCCGTGCTCGAAAGGTGCCGAGGTACGAGGCGGTCTGGAGTGTAGCGGAAGACGGGAGCGTAGCGTACCCTGTAGAGGACGGATGGATGCTGATGGATGATTATGAGCTGACAGCCCCAAGTGATGAGTAATGTGGATGCGTGGTAGAGGTATGGTGGCGAGGGGTTGTTTATTTCAAGATGATTTTCATACGTCGGCAGAGTCTGGGTTTGTCGTCGCTGGCTTTGGCTAGGATGTTGTCGAAGTAAATGGTGTCGCCTTTGTAGCTACGTTCTTCAAAGATTGCTTTCCATTGTGAGGTGAAGGTGTCGCCTTTGAAGGATGCGGATGAGTAGTCGGTGTAGATGATGGGGAGGCCGGCAGAGTCTTGATATAGACCTCGCTCGGCGTAGGTGATATCGAAGCTGAGTATTTTGTATACTTGCTGCGAGCTATCGCGTGCGCAGAGGGGGAGGTGTATGAGGCTGTCGAATGTTTGTTTGGGTATTGGATGCTCATCGGAGTATGAGCAGCCGAGATAGGGGATGTAACGGGAGCGAGTGTCTGATGTTTGCGGTGGTGATTGTATTACAAAAGCACTGAGGCAGATGCCGAGAATAAGGAGTGCGGTGTAGGAA
>DAIUCL010000217.1:0-3145 GCA_036846185.1 Chitinophagaceae bacterium | reverse complement strand
CGCTTCCGTTCAGCTCAACTATGTAGGTGAACAATGGCGCTCGGGCGATACCATCGCAGGCAACATAGATTCCCTTATCTTCGAATACGCCCTCAATGCTGCCGGACTCTTCGACTCCACCGTCACCTGGACCGAAGTCAATGCCTTGTCGCTCTACTCACCCAATCCCAATGCACCTACAGGTGCTCTAGATGGCAACTTACCGGCCAATCAAACTGCCAAATCCGCTAGCTTCAATGTCACTATCACCAATGGAGATATACTCTTTATTCGCTGGAAAGATATCAACCGTGCCGGTAGCGACGACGGCCTTGCCGTAGACGACCTCACTGTTTCTTTCGTGCCGCTCAACAATGATAAGCCACTCATCACTCACCTTATCCCTACCGACGGTACCGCTAATGTACCCATATCCGTCACTCAAGCCAAAGTCGTATTTGACAGAGCCATTAACCTTGGTGCTAGCGGCGAAGCTCGACTAGTCAATATCACCGATGCCACCACCCAAACTATCGCATTGGCTTCGTGCTCCGTACTCATGAGCGATACCGGATTGATAGCTGGTTTGTCACTCTCACCCAACAAAGACTATGCCCTCCAGTTCGATTCCACTCTCTTCGTATCCGGTGTGCACAATAGCTATGGAATCTACGACAATACAACCTGGAACTTCGATACCAAAGTCAACAATGTATCCGTCAACGATACCAAAGAGCAGTCTTTCGCACTATCTATCTACGCTACCGAGTCCTATTCTGATATCACTATCCACAGCAAAGAATCCGCTCAGGTAGCGCTCGAATTGCTCGACAATACCGGCCGATTACTCTCTACCCAATCACTAAGCCTACAACAAGGTCAAAACAAAGCACGAGTAGACATGAGCCGTTTTGCCTCCGGTATGTATTACATCCGCTTACACAATGCTACAGAGCGTATCTCCCAAAAATTCATCAAATAAGCAATAGATATAGCCCAACCATGTTAAAGCCACCGCAAGGTGGCTTTGCTTTTTTGTCAAACGTACTGTAAGGTTTTGGGGCTCTCGTCGTACTTCCCTTATCATCTACTATCCGTCCCTTACGGGGTACGCTATCGCTCCCGTGCTCCGCCAAGGCTACGCACCGCCTCGTGCCTCGGCGCCCTCCAGGCACGGCAGCCATTCAGCTATCAATCTATCATCAGCAGTCTCCACATATCGTGTATGTTTTATAGGGCATACTCAAGGTATTACCTCATAGGCTATTAGCATCATACCTACTCTCAGCGATGATCTATCGGCCAAATTCAATAGCATTCATGTTTAAAATATTTTTACCAAATTGTTTGTTAATTCAAAAAATAGTATGCATCTTTGAAATACAAAAATGTACTACTATGAATAATCTACTAACAAGCCACTTCTCGCTTCGAGTTTCGCAATACGCAGTACGCAATTTTAATTTTCATTTTGCAATGTAGTGCCATGAATTTAGTTGGCCAACGTTTTCCTTACGCAGCAGGCATGTATAAAAATGCTAATCAGCAAGACGAAGAGCCTGAACTAAAGCTGCAAGAGACAAGCACTCGAAGAGATTTGATAAGTATTTATCCCAATCCTTTTATCGATGAAGTGAATATAGCATACCAATTAGCTACCGGAGAGGATGCCAGCTTGGTACTGTATGATGTGTTAGGAAAAGAAATTTACAGAGAGGTATTGCCTGCGAATCAATATTTCCAACGAATCAATTTGAAATCGATCGCATCCGGGTTCTATGTGTACCGAATCAGCACTGCATCGGGCGAATTGTATATTGGTAAACTACAAAAACAATAGAGATGAAATACATCATACAACTAGCATGTATGTTAGCCATGCTACAAAGCGAAGCGCAAACCAATTTTGGCAAACGATGGATAGTAGGTATTAGAGGATACAATGTATTGTTTGATACTCCACTTGTGCATGATACAATAGATGTTATAAATGATCATGGGTATAATCGAGGCATTAGTAATATATGCGATAGCAATGCGGTGATTCGGATAGCCTGTGATGGAGGCGATATACTTAATTCTACCTTGCAGCTTATGGAAAATGGAGATTCTATATTGCCACGAGAATTTATGAAACGATTTAGTGGTGTGGCAAGAACTCCACAGGCCTCTATTATCTTGCCTATGGAGAATAGGAAATACTATGTATTCACACCCACAGTCAGTGATAGCTTTCATGTGAATGTATGGCTAAATCAACCTTCTTTGGATTGGAACTTTGATCAGTTGCTATATCATGTGGTGGATTTGAATCAGAATGGGGGGCTGGGCAAAGTAGTGGAGAAAAAAAAGCCCTTATTACAAAACACACCGTTGAAGAAGAGTATGATGGCAGCCTGCCGTCATGCCAATGGCAAGGACTGGTGGCTGCTCAAGATGGCAGGGGATAGCAATATGGTCTATACCTTTTTGGTAAAGCAAGATACCATACTTCGTTATCCCAATCAAGGGATACCCTTCCCCTTTAGAGGAACTAATGATGTATGGGGGCAAATGAAATTTTCGAAAGATGGTACGAAGTGGGCTTTGACCTATGATGCCTATAGCGACACGGTATATACACCCTCCTGCGATGTGATGCTTGCACAGTTTGATCGCTGTACGGGTCGCTTAGGTGGATTTCAGCACTTTCATAAGCCTGGAGAGTATGGTTTTCTAGGATTAGAGTTTTCGCCCAATGGGAATTATATCTATACTACGAGGTATTCGGAGATACATCAGTTGGATTTGAGCGAAGGTACATGGTATAATGTATACGGTGAAGATACCAATTTTTTTTGTGGTTATACAACCATGGAATTAGCACCTGATAATAGAATATATATAGCTCGATTTGATGGTTTGTGTAAGCAAATGAGTCGTATCAATAATCCGGATGGCAAGGGTTGGGCTTGCCAATTTTGCCCCAATTGTCTTCGATCCCAATCGAATTGGGGTTATCTTTTGGGCTTGCCTTCTATGCCCAATTATGAATTGGGCAGTACAGGGCAGCCTTGCTGGCCCTTGGAAGTGGGGGAGCTGGTAATAGAGAAAGCGCAGTTGGAAATTTACCCCAATCCTTTTATCGATGAAGTGAATATAGCATACCAATTAGCTACCGGAGAGG
>DAIUCL010000216.1:0-3208 GCA_036846185.1 Chitinophagaceae bacterium | reverse complement strand
TCATTACAAAACCATGTGGGCAAAACCCGATTCAAACCGCCTCCAACGGCTATCGCATTATCCCCTTCCAAATGGACAATACCGATGCCGAAGATTATATCCTCTGGGAGCCTAGCCTCGCTATACTCAAAGTAGCTCTTTGGAAAACAACCAATATCGTACCCCCTCCTCAAGCCTACTGCTGGCCTATGTCGGCTTCTGCCGGCAATTCCATACAATTTTTTGTCAAAAATCAAAAAGAAGCTACCCTCACTATAGCCCAATACCTCTCCCGTGATGCACATGTACTCGAACTCCCCCTAAGCGCTGCAAATCAAGTCAATGCCAACCTCGCCATTCATCTGCAAAACGTCGTTCCCACACCCAATGCCGTCAAGGATGGGTGCCAATGGAATCCGTCCTTTACCTATACCCTCCCTACCATCGATCCGCTGGAAAGTGGATACTATGCCGCCAAAATCACAGACCAAAATTGCCAAAGCACTTACACGACCTTTATTGTAAAAAACAATAGTATCAATACTAAAAAACTAGCCCTACTCGCCAATACCCATACGTGGGCGGCCTACAATACCTACACCAATAGCAATACCCCCGGCTCCAAGTATAGTATTAACGGCCCCACTAGCAATAGAGACTATTCTCTCATGCGACCCTTGAGTGGTACTGGCATGAGTATCATCAGCAATGAGCGACCCGGATATGCCCGTGGCGAGCTATGGATTTACACCTGGCTCAAAGACTACCTCGGCTATGCACCCGATGTAGTCACCGATATAGACCTGCATCTCAATAATTTTAACCTCAACAACTATGAATACTTTGTCATGGGCACCCACCCCGAGTATTGGACAGGTGCTATGTACGACCATGTAAAATACTTTCAGCACAATGGCAATAATGGCTATGGTGGCAACCTGATATGCATCGGTGGCAATGCCGTATTTGAGGTGGTGCAGCTTGACCTGAGCAACCCTGCCAACCCCAAGCTAATAGTCTATCCCGATGCACCGGGTGGCGCTTCGTCTCAGCAAAATGCTCAATACCCCCTGCCGGGTGTATGGGCCGGTGCAGGGGGTGATGCCATGGCCTCTCCTACCAATAATCTGTACGACCGATTTGACTTTTTTAATGAATCGTACAACTTCGGTAGCAACCAAAATCCTCTCTACAAACGAACACTCGATTTGCTGGGTGTACATTATATGAATTTCAACAGTATAGACGGCAACAATACCTCCTACACCAAAAATAATCAAAATAACACACATCCTTTGCTAAGCAATATAGGCACTGTCTTTGGGCAGAATGGCTTTTGCGCACAAAGTGGTGTAGATATAAACGGCAACTCCGCCGCCAGTGGATGGGAATGTGAGCGATATACCCCTGCGAATGCCCCTGATGCCACTACGCCCGCTTCGCCTCTTCAAACGCTATCGGTTTATGACAACGACCTGCAAATTCTCGCTGCCGCCACACCCAATGCCTACTCCCTACCTTATGCCGCTGCCGGGGTATATTGCCCCAATGGTATGAACAATAGCGAAATCATTTATGTACCTCCTGCCTGCGGCAACCCTAAGCGTGGCTTTGTATTTACCGCCGGCTCTATCACCTTTGGCGGTAGCCTCGTCTATGGCTACAACCCTGCTTCGCAAACTTATCAAAACGACCTGAGTACCTTGATGAAAAATGTATTGGAGCATACCGAATTTGTAGCCAATATATTGAACGTAAATTGTACGGGTGCCAATACGGGAGGTATTACACTGGTACAACCCTCACAGTATGCGCCCAATACCCTCACCTATCTATTGATGCCCACTAATGCGAGTAATACGACCGGTGTATTTACCGGTTTAGCTGCCGGTACCTATACCATTACCGTTACGGCTACTACCGGTGGTACTACCTATACCGTGCATTGCAAGGAGTATGTGATAGATAATACCCCATTGGGCAATTTCTGCTGCTCCCCGCAGGCACAGAATGTGATAGCCACCACCCCCAACCTCATACTTAAAATAGCCCCTACAGCGTCTGCCTTGGTAGCACAATACGGCAATGTAATTGCTAACAAAACCTTTTACATAGACGACATCTTCACCATAGACCAAGATATTACGTTTAACGACTGCACTCTATGGTTTACACCCACAGGGCAGGTACTACTACAAGGACCGGTACAGTTTACTACCCACAATACCACCCTACAAGCAGCGTGTGACTGGTGGGAGGGTGTAGTAGCCAATGATGCACAGCAGAAGGTGAAGGTAGATGGGGGTAGCCATGTAAAGAATGCCATCGTGGGAATAAATAGTAGTGATAATGCCATGATAGAGGCAAGTGATTCTTACTTTGAAGATAATGGGATGGCTTCTATTGCATTGTATGATATAAGTTTGCCAACTTACCAAGGGTATATAAAAAACAATGTATTTAGTACCGCTAATAACTTACCGGCTCCTTATACAAGTACTGAAAGAGGTATTATACTAAGCAATGTAGAATATATGCAAGTTGGAGACCCCAACAACCCCAACTCGGGCAATAGCTTTGATGGTATGCAATGTGGCATACAAATTGTAAACAACAATACCAATGGTATTTCTACTATTGAATTGAACCACAATACATTTAATAATATACATGCCCTATTGCCCCAAAACGCATTAACTCAACAAACAATAGTAAATAATACCTACAACCTACCTTGGGGTAGTGCTATATACGCCAACTATGCTGGCACGAGTAATCAAATACTACTGCAAGGCTCCTTACATGTAAATAGCACGGCTAACCCTACGACCAATACGATAAACAACTGCGACCGCGGTATAGTAAGCGTGGGTATGCATACCTATGTAGAAAACCAAAAAATAAATAATTGCCTATTGGGTATTACGTGCAACAGTATATATAGACGCAACTATATTCTCAACGACAATACGATAGATGATGCGCATATAGGTATAGAATTATTTGGTAGAGAGCAATACAGTGAAATAAATAAAAATACAATATCGCTCAATACGGCTGTATTAAGCCAAGTAGGTCCCGTAAGTATTACCCCACCGGTAGGTATAAAATTTACCCGTGGGCAAATGGCAAATGTAGCTGCCCCCAACTACCAGGTAAATGACAATACCATAAATATAAAAACCATTACCGGTGTGGGCATACTAAACACATACGCCGATATACAAAC
>DAIUCL010000215.1:0-3275 GCA_036846185.1 Chitinophagaceae bacterium | reverse complement strand
AACATATTCTATAAGGGGAAATCTATACTGAGTATGTCGGCAAGCGACAAAAAAGAATACCGACGAGAAGTGCAACTCATATTTCAAGACCCATACTCCTCACTCAATCCACGCATTACAGTTGGCGCTGCTATCAAAGAAGCTATGGATGTTTACGATATTCACAACGCCTCTCAACGAAAAGAAAAAACCGAAGAACTACTAGCCATAGTTGGGCTAAAGCCCGAGCACTTCACCCGATACCCACACGAATTCTCCGGAGGCCAAAGACAACGCATCACCATTGCTCGCGCGCTGGCATTGCAACCACGCATCTTAGTCTGCGACGAAAGCGTTTCCGCACTCGACGTCAGTGTACAAGCGCATATTCTTAATCTACTCAGCCATATACGCGAAGAGTTTCAATTGAGTTACTTATTCATCTCACACGACTTATACGTCGTAAAACATATTAGTGATTACATCGCCGTCATGCAATCGGGTAATCTCGTAGAATATAACGATGCCGATCAGCTTTTTCAGCATCCAACCCACCCATATACCCGGCATTTACTCTCTGCAGTATCCTGATATGTTAGGGAGCTCATCGTCGTGCTACTATCCAGCCACATCCTGCTCTCCGCTGTATCCCTTCGCGCCCACACACCCGGCTCTTCAGCTTCGAGGATGCCGCTGCGATCAGGGCTAAAGTTCATCGTCTGAATTTCTATGAAGATACGTTCTATCTGTACTCGCTGTCACGTCATACTACATCATACATCATCGTGCAGTCATCATGGCAATTCTCACTTGTCGGCAATTAGTTTCCTCTAGCTTTCATTTTCAAAACCACGAATCTTCGCACCCGCCTATCGACAGCAAAAATTAATTAATACCATATAGATATATTTTTATCATACAATACATGCCAAAGCATGCATTATATAAGCTAATTTCGCTCCCAATATGATAGTATCCAATACATACCAGCGAGTTCGATACGGCGAAGTAGACCAAATGGGTTTTATGTATTACGGCAATTATGCCCTCTACTACGAAGTCGGTCGCTCCGAAATCATCCGCCATTCAGGCTATACCTATGCCGACATGGAAAAAGACGGTATCGTCATGCCAGTGGTCAAATTGAATTGTAAATACCTACGCCCAGCCAAATACGATGATCTTATTCGTATTGAAACCACCATCAAAGAACTGCCCCACAACTCCTTTATTACCTTTCATCATCAGCTCTATAATGAGGCCAACGAGCTGCTACACAAATCAGAGATTACCCTTACCTTTTTTGATCCCGTTACCCAAAAAAGAGTGCCAATGCCCAAGCAATTTTATGATTTCTTATCACCCTATTTCACCTAATATTTATGTCACTTAGTACTTCCACTCGTTGCCAAATCATCACGATCGGAGATGAATTATTGATAGGGCAAACTATTGATACCAACTCCGCATTTATTGCTCAAGAGCTCAACAAAATAGGGGTCACTGTCACCCGACGAGTAGCTATTGGAGATAACAAACCCGATATGCAACAGTCGCTCGATGAAGCGCTCAACGAGAATGATATCATCATTATGACCGGTGGCTTAGGCCCCACTGCCGATGATATCACTAAACCCTTTTTGTGCGAATACTTCAATGGCCAATTGGTACTCAATCAAGAGGTGCTGGAGCATGTCAACGAATTTTTTAAAAAAAGAAATAGACCCATGCTGGAGCGCAACAGGCAGCAAGCCTTTGTGCCCAATGTATGTGAGGTATTGTACAATGAAGTAGGCACAGCTCCTGGTATGCTTTTCAGACGCGGAAATAAACTTATCTTCTCCCTACCGGGTGTGCCCTTCGAGATGAAGTATATCATGCTGCATCATGTAGTGCAAGCCATACAACAAGCTTTTCATACAGCACCTTTAGTCCATCGCAATTTAGTAACCTCCGGCGAAGGCGAAAGCTTTATTGCTGAGAGACTAATGATCTTCGAAGCCGAATTGCCTCCCTATATCAAACTGGCATACTTGCCCAAAATCAGTTTAGTAAAACTTCGACTTAGTAGTACACAGGACTATGAACCAGAATTAAATCTACAGTTCAATAAACTAAAATCCATCCTTGATAATATCACCGTGTGGGACGATGAAAAAGAATTTGAGGAAGTGATCTATATGCTGTTTACTAAAAATAATAAAACACTTGCCATCGCCGAAAGCTGCACCGGTGGACATATAGCTGCGCGTATCACCTCTGTCAAGGGTTCTTCCGACTTTTTCAGAGGGGCTATCATTCCATATCAGGTACAAAGTAAAATAAATAACTTGGGTGTACACTCGTCGATTATAGAGCAACACACTGCTGTGAGCGAAGCTACTGCTGCTACTATGGCGGAAAACGTAAGACTACAATTTGGCTCGGATATAGGACTATCCATAACGGGGTATCTGGAAAAAAACGACCATGACAATGAAATATGGATTGGACTGAGTAGTGCCGATAAAACGATATGCAAAAAGATAAACGGCCCTTATGATAGAGAAAAAAATGCTACACTTGCTGTCAATGTGGCATTGAATTTGCTCAGGATTTTTGTAAAGGCAATGTAGAGATTTTTTGCTCTATTTCATTTATATTAACGTATTCTCAGTAGTCGTTTAGTGCCATATCCGTGTTTACGAAATAATAATTTGCGGATGAAGGATATTGCTTAATGTATGTTTTTGCTATTTTAATAAATTTTTTTGTGTTCCTATAAGAAACGCGAGAGTATAAAAAGAAGATTGAGTAATTCTTGTTCTGTTTGTTTTCGAATTTATTATGCAATGGTGATATGGATCTCTCCATTATCTGTTTTGTTATAGTACCAATTGTCGGGCGAGTGAGGCCTTGTGAAATAGGAAAGGAATCAAGTGACTTTGTTCGCTTCCATTTTAAATAAGGAAATCCACCCACATGGCAATTGATGATATGACAATAAATGCTGTCTTTTTGGTATACAATGATTTGCAATGGTTGTAGGAGTGTATTCTGTGTTGTTTTGTCGGATTGTTTGAGCGTTTTTAGATAGGACGTATCTGCAATATAAGATAGTGAATCATGTACATTCATTTTTTTTGCAAAGGCAATAACATCTTGCTTATTCATTTCCTTTACTTGCCTGTATCCGAGGTTACTCATACAGGACTGTAGGCAACCTATTGCTAATACTATCCAACAAATATGAGCTCTCATTTGTGGCATGATTTGATTAATCACTGTAAATATAATAACAGGTGTATGTAAAGAAT
>DAIUCL010000214.1:0-3280 GCA_036846185.1 Chitinophagaceae bacterium | reverse complement strand
GATGTACTTTGTAAAGACTTATCGTACTTTTACTTAAAAATAGATTTATGTACATCCCTACAAGTATTATTATACTAATTATTGTTATAGCTATTATTCTAACAGGAATTTACACCGTTCAGCAAGGTACTATTGCGGTAATCACCATGTTTGGAAAATATACCCGAATTGGCACACCGGGCTTAAATTTTAAAATCCCTTTGTTGGAGCGAATTTTCAGACGAATTTCTATACAAAACCGCTCTGTAGAGCTCCAATTCCAAGCTATTACACTAGATCAGGCTAATGTGAATTTCAAATCTATGCTTTTGTATGCCGTACTCGATCAAGAAGAAGAGACTATCAAAAATGTTGCCTTCAAGTTTGTAGATGACAGAAGTTTAATGCAAGCATTGGTGAGAACTATCGAGGGTTCTATCAGAGCTTTCGTTGCCACAAAAAGACAATCCGAGATACTCGCTTTACGTACCGAAATCATATTGCATGTAAAAGAGCAAATTGATCGCCAATTAGAAACATGGGGATATCATCTAATTGATTTACAAATAAATGATATCTCATTTGATGAAGAAATCATGAAATCTATGGCTAAAGTAGTAAGTAGTAACAATCTGAAAGCAGCAGCTGAAAATGAAGGTCAGGCTTTACTAATCACAAAAACCAAATCCGCTGAAGCAGAAGGAAATGCCATAAAAATCGCTGCTGAAGCAGAAAAACAAGCCGCACAGCTTCGGGGTCAAGGGATAGCACTCTTCAGAGAAGAAGTAGCTAAAGGTATGGCTATTGCAGCTAAAGAAATGGAAACGGCCAAATTAGACGCATCATTTATCCTCTTTTCTATGTGGACCGAATCGCTCAAGCACTTCGCAGAAAACGGTAAAGGGAATACGATTTTCTTAGATGGTTCTATCAACTCTATGCAACGCACTATGCATGAATTGATGTCTGTAACTGAAAATCAAAACAAATTTGAGGCTTAAGCTATCATAACTTATGAGATTTGAAGAAATTGTAGGGCAGGAAAACCTAAAAGAAAAAATTATTACTCTTGCTCAAAAAAAAGAACTTCCTCATGCAATATTAATTCTCGGACAAGATGGTCAGGGTGGATTACCCATGGCTTTGGCATTAACTCAATATATTTTCTGCACCAATCCCGACTCCTATGACTCTTGTGGAGTGTGTAATTCTTGCAAAAAAATCGCCTCATTACAACATCCAGATCTGCATTTTTCTTTTCCTTTTGCCAGCGAAGCTAAAAAAACTAATTGTGATGCATTTTTTCATGAATTCAGACAATTTACTTTAACTCATCCTTACGGTAATATTATTGATTTGTCTGAACTTATTGGAACAAGCAAACAATTGAACATAAATGTAGAAGAATGCCATAATATTTTGCGAAAACTACAAATCAGAAGTTATGAAGGAGGGCCGAAAGTTATTATCATTTGGATGCCTGAATATCTTGGTAAGGAAGGTAATACCTTACTAAAATTTATAGAAGAACCTACTCCCAACACTATAATCATATTTGTATCCGAAAATAAAGATAAAATCATCAGCACCATTCTCTCGCGTACACAATTATTTTCTCTGAATAGACTCAATAATCAACAAATTCAGCACGCACTTGAAAAAAATGGAGTGGATACTGATGTAGCTTATAGAATCGCAAGAATCAGTGAAGGAAATTATCGGAAAGCTATAGAATTATCTAATGGCAACGAAAATAATTATCTCCAACTCACCAAAGACTGGCTCAATTGCATTTACCAAAACAATGGTTTGGAACTAATTAAATGGATAGATAAATCAAGCTCCCTACCCAAAGATATCAGTAAAAATTTTCTGGCCTACATCTTACAACTACTAGAGAACACTATTCGACTCAGACAAATAGGCTCTACTTATATAGATATGCCTGCAGAAGACCTAAAAATTGTTCAACTACTCATTACAAAAGGTCTGTCTGACATACAAATCTCAAAAATATCTGAGGAAGTAAATCAAGCGATCTATTACATAGAAAGGAATGCAAATCAAAAAATACTATTACATTCCTTATCTTTACAAATTCAAGACATTATTCACAAACGTGTAGTAATGCATTTTTAATCCAAACTAACTATAAACGAACTATAAGATATGGGATGTGGACATTGTGGAACAAATACTAAAGGCACTCTTCCAAAAGGCTGTCGCGATCATGGCTCCTGCAAAAGCGGCGGTTGTAATAGACTAAATGTACATGACTGGCTGAGCTTAGTGCCCGTTGCCGACTTCTCCAAACCTTTTCCTATCATTGAAGTAAGTTTCAATCATGGTAGTAGAAAAGATTTTTTTAAAGCACATAACCCTTTACTCTTCGAAAAAGGTGATTACGTCACGGTAGAGGGTACCAGTGGATGGGATGTAGGTGTCGTATCAATCACAGGAGAACTAGTAAAATTACAACTAAAAAAACGTGGAGTCAGCGATAAAAGCGATGATATAAAACGTGTATTACACAAAAGCACCGAAGAAGAAATCAACAAACTCCACGAAGTCAAAAAGAATGAAAAAGAAATGATGATTCGTGCCAGAGTAATAGCCCGATCGCTCAATCTGGATATGAAAATAGCCGAAGTAGAAATACAAGCCGATGGCAAAAAAGCGACATTCTTCTACACCGCCGAAGATAGAGTAGACTTCAGAGAGCTAATCAAAATGTATGCCGGCGAATTCAAAGTCAAAATCGAAATGAGACAAATCGGTATCCGACAAGAAGCCGCTAAAGTGGGCGGTATCGGTAGCTGTGGGAGAGAGTTATGCTGTAGTACATGGCTCAATGATTTTAAATCGGTCAGTACTACTGCGGCTCGCTACCAAAACCTCTCTATCAACCAAACCAAACTTAGCGGACAGTGCGGCAGGCTCAAATGTTGTTTAAACTATGAACTTGATACCTACATGGATGCTCTAAGAGTATTTCCTGACCATGCAGAAAAAATAAAAACAGCTGCAGGTATCGCTTTCTTACAAAAGAAAGATATCTTCAAAAACCTCATGTGGTATAGTTTTGACAAAAGCAACAAGCTCTACCCTCTTACGATCGAAAGAGTCATCGAAATCGTAGAACTAAACAAAAAAGGTGTTTTCCCGGAAGAACTGGAAGCGGTAGAAGTTGATAAAAAAACAACCGTAGCCGAAAAAACTGACTTTGTCGACGTCGTAGGCCAATTCAGCCTCAAAAGCCTTGAAAGAGCCGGTAAAAAGAAAAAACAAAAAGAAAAAGAAC
>DAIUCL010000213.1:0-3293 GCA_036846185.1 Chitinophagaceae bacterium | reverse complement strand
ATTCGGTGTTGATGATAATCGGCAAATACTTTTGGATAATTTTTGTAACTCATAAAATCCCGACGAGAATAATGCTTACCATACTCTTGTACAAAGAGTAAATACTCTTGCTCCAGATCGGCAGGCGGCATGTGAGCATTGGGTAGATCGGTGAAGGGGGTTTCCTCTTTGAGAATTATTTTTTGGAGTTGCTCCGGAAATCCGCCTAGGGGCTGTCCCAGATCGCCACGCATCATTCCTTTTACACTTTCCGGGAAAGAGATGCTTTCTCCTTTGGCAAAGATGTCCTCTTTGCTGTACTGATTAGCGGTCATAAACATGGCCATATCACCTACTACCTTACTGCTAGGTGTGACTTTGACGATGTCGCCAAAGAGCTCATTGGCTACTGCAAAGTTTTGCTTGATGGTATCAAACTGATCTTCGAGACCTAGTCCGCGGGCTTGAGGTCGGAGATTAGAATATTGTCCACCGGGTATTTCATTTTGATACACTTCGGCGGTACTTGATTTGAGTTCTGCTTCGAAGGGGTAGTAATATTCTCGTACATCTTCCCAGTAGTTGCTATGTGCATTGAGCGAGTCGAGATTCATATGCTGCTCACGAGGATGACCTTGCATCATGGCTACGATACTATTAAAGTTGGGTTGTGATGTAGTGCCGCTCATACTAGCCAATGCTACATCGATGATTGATACACCTGCTTCTATGGCTTTGAGATAGGTAGCACTTTGTATACCGGCGGTGTCGTGTGTATGGAGGTGTATGGGTATACTGATTTTGTTTTTTAATTCGCTAATCAGTTTTTCGGCGGCATAGGGTTTTAGCAATCCTGCCATATCTTTGATACACAAGATATGCGCTCCTTCTTGTTCTAATTCTTTGGCCAGATCGAGGTAATATTGCAAGGTATATTTGCTCCTATAGGGGTCGGTGATATCGCCGGTATAGCCGATACATGCTTCTGCTATCGCATTCGTTTTGGTACGTACGGTATGTATACTAGTGGTGAGTGCTTTTACCCAATTAAGCGAATCAAATATTCTGAAAATATCGATGCCACTTTCAGCAGCTCTTTGGATGAAGTCGATATTGACATTGTCCGGATAGGCTGTGTAGCCTACTCCATTGCTTCCTCTGAATAGCATTTGCAACATGGTATTGGGTATGGCTTTTCGGAGCTTATCGAGTCGTTGCCAGGGGCATTCGTGTAAGAATCGGAGGGCCACATCGAAGGTAGCTCCGCCCCATACTTCCATACTAAAGAGGGAGGAGTTTGTCGATGCAAAGTGAGAGGCGACTTGGAGCATATCGATACTTCGCACACGGGTAGCGAGTAGGCTTTGGTGTGCATCTCTATAGGTAGTATCGGTATATTGTAACTTATCGGTGGCTTGTAACCATGCTACTACACCTTGTGGGCCTTTTGAATCTAGTAGTTGCTTGGTACCGTCTGGCAACTGGGCTGGTAGTGGAGTGGCTGGTATACGAGGCTGTCTGAATGTTTTTGATTCATCTACTTTTTGCACATCGGGGTTTCCGTTTACTCTTACTTCGGCTAGGTAACGAAGCAGTTTAGTGCCTCTATCTTGCTGGGTAGGTAGCTGAAATAGTTCGGGTGTATTTTCGATAAACTGTACGGTAGCTTGACCTTGTATAAAGGTAGGGTGTGTGAGTACATTTTGCAGGAATTGAATATTGGTTTTCACACCACGTATTCTGAATTCTTTGAGTGCACGTACGAGTCGTTCGCAAGCTCCTTTTTTGGTTCTTCCCCACGAGGAAACTTTCACCAACATACTATCGTAGAAGGGTGATATTTTGACGCCGGCATAGCTACTCCCTTCATCGAGACGAATACCAAAGCCGGCGGCATTTCGATAGGCTATAATAGTACCATAGTCGGGTTTGAATCCATTGGTGGGATCTTCGGTAGTGATACGGCATTGTATAGCATATCCATCGCAGCGTATTTCCTCTTGCTTATCGATACGCATACAGTCATCGGCGAGGGTATGACCTGCTGCTATTAGTAGTTGAGAGCGTACGATATCCACACCGGTTATTTCTTCTGTGATGGTGTGCTCTACTTGTATCCGTGGGTTGACTTCTATGAAGTAGATATTTTCGTGCTGATCTACCAGAAACTCTACAGTGCCTGCATTATAGTATTGTACTTGTTTGCCTATTGCGAGTGCATATTCATGCAGTTTCTTTCGTGTTTCTGTTTTGAGCGAGGAGGCAGGTGCTACCTCTACTACTTTTTGAAATCGGCGCTGTACGCTACAGTCTCTTTCGTAGAGGTGTACGAGATTGCCGTAGTGATCGCCAATGAGTTGGACTTCAATATGTCGGGGTTGGTCGATAAATTTTTCTAAGAAGACGGTAGCATCTCCGAAGGCATTGCGCGCTTCGTTTTGTGCTTCTCGTAGATTTTGTATGAGTTGATGTTCGTCTCTTACCACTCTCATGCCTCTGCCTCCGCCTCCGGCTGCGGCTTTTATCATTACGGGTAGGCCTATTTGTAGTGCTTCTTGAATGGCTTTGGCCTCGTCGTTAGCATCGATTAGGGCATCTTGTATGACGGGTACTTGTGCTTGTATGGCTACTTTTTTGGCCGCTACTTTGTCGCCGAGGCTATCCATCGCTTGTGGTGAGGGGCCTACAAATCGGATACCTTCTTGCTCACATCGGCGGGCAAAGTGTGCATTTTCGCTAAGGAATCCATAGCCGGGGTGTATGGCATCTACGCCGTGCTGCTTAGCAATTTGTATTATTTCTTCGGAGTTGAGGTAGGGCTTGAGGGGTTCGTCGTCGGCTCCTATTTGATAGGCTTCATCGGCTTTGTAGCGATGCAGGGAGTATCTGTCTTCGAAGGTGAATACGGCGAGCGTTTTGATATTGAGTTCGGCTGCTGCTCTGAAGATACGTATGGCGATTTCGCCTCTATTGGCCACCAATAGTTTTTGGATGGGTTGTATTGTATGCATGTTGATTTGGTTGGGCTACAAATATAGTTGCCTGATTTACAACAAAAAGAATCTTACATAATCTTAATAAAGAATTTTTTTTCTCCCTGTGTATTGACTTGGTCGTATCAAATCATTTTAGACTCAACATTTACCTGTAGAATGGTGGATAAAATCATACTGTCGAAAACCGTTCGTGAGGGCAGAGAATACGAAATCGTAAATCTTATTTTTCGTCTTCAATGTTGAAAATTAGTTATTGTAATTGTTGATGAATAAATTCTTCCTGTGTATTCTCAATCCATTTTTCCTATTGTATTTAAT
>DAIUCL010000212.1:0-3385 GCA_036846185.1 Chitinophagaceae bacterium | reverse complement strand
ATCGCCTCCACATTCTTCATCTATCCTCCCGCTCTTTGCTCCAAGTCCTCGTGGCTCAGGCGTGCAGGCTATGGTCGTGGCAGTAGCTCCGTGCCTCCGCTCTGTCACTCTCTAGCCTGCTAGCCTTCGCCCCTGTGGGCTTTCCGCGGCGATCGGGGCTAAAGGCTCAGCTAAATACATATCTCAGCCAATGCCAAACATGCAGTATAAAGGCAAACAATGCTGCATAAACGAAGCCCGACTCCAATTTGACAAAATGCAGATATATTTGCAAGAATCTTAAACCAGAAATATAAAATACAAAACATATGACATTCCCTATTTATCTCGACAATAATGCTACTACACCCTGCGATCCACGGGTAGTAGAAATCATGATTCCCTATTTCACTTCCCAGTTTGGAAATGCAGCCAGCAGAAACCACTCCTTTGGGTGGGCAGCAGAAGAAGCTGTAGATTATGCCCGTGAGCAAGTAGCACGTCTCATAGGAGCCGACCCCAAAGAAATCATTTTCACCTCCGGTGCTACCGAAGGTGACAACCTGGCACTCAAAGGGGTATTTGAAATGTATGCTTCCAAAGGCAACCACATCATCACTACCACCATCGAGCACAAAGCAATATTGGATACCTGCAAGCATCTTGAGAAGCAAGGTGCGGAAGTCACCTATCTCGAAGTAGACCCCGAAGGCATGATCAGCCTCGAAGCCTTAGAAAAAGCCATTACCCCCAAAACTATACTCATAGCCGTGATGTACGCCAATAATGAAATAGGCGTCATCAACCCCATGCGCGAAATAGCCGCAATCGCCAAAAAGCACGGTGTACTACTCATGAGCGATGCCGTACAAGCAGTAGGCAAAATACCCGTAGATGTCAACAAAGATGGCATAGACATAATGGCCTTCACCGCACACAAAATGTACGGCCCCAAAGGAGTAGGTGCACTCTATGTACGTCGCAAAAATCCACGGGTGAAAGTTACCGCACAACTCGATGGTGGCGGACACGAACGTGGCATGAGAAGCGGTACCCTCAATGTACCCGGAATCGTAGGTTTTGGCAAAGCATGTGAAATATGTATGAATGAAATGGCTAGTGATACCGATCGTATCATTAAGCTCAGAGACAAACTTGAAAATGCTTTACTCACATTAGAAGAAAGCTATTTGAATGGTCACAAAACTAATCGTTTGCCACATGTAAGCAATATCTCCTTCAAGTACGTAGAGGGCGAAGGCTTACTAATGGGTATTAATAAATTCATTGCCCTCAGTAGTGGTTCTGCCTGTACATCAGCTTCCTTAGAGCCTTCTTATGTATTGAAGGCATTAGGACTTGGCGATGATTTAGCCCATAGCTCTCTTCGCTTTGGACTAAGCCGATTCTCCACCGAAGAAGAAATCGACTATACCATCAAAGCTGTTTCCGAAACCGTATTGAAACTTCGTGAGATGAGTCCTTTGTGGGAAATGTTCAAAGAAGGCATCGACATGAACTCAATAGAATGGGCGCATCACTAAACATCAAAAACGAATTATAAAAAGGGTAGCACAGCTACCCTTTTTTTTGTACAAATAAATATTCTGCAAATCCGAGCAAGTCCCAAAACACATTCGCATTGATTCGCTTACCACGCAAGAGATACCACAAGGCCCTGAAGGGGGTAGCAAGCAAGTAATACACATTGCGTCGGGTACCACAGCGGATAATGTGGCAGTGGTGGGCTTCAAATAGGGGTTTCAGCTCCTCAATGCTATACAATCTTACATGGGTAGGATCGTCATGAAAGTTGAGTGTTCCGTACATCGAAGGCAGATGCATACTTTTTGGCCCCGGATATTCTATATAAAAATAACCTCCTGGTTTGAGTTTTTGAAGCAACATAGGCAATACTTCATCTCCATTGTGCAAGTGCTCTATCACATGAGCCATATTGATATAATCAAAATAGCTATCGGGTACCATGGCATAATCAAGCTTTGTAAGATCCAGTTCATAAAATGCCTTCATCGCCTTAAAATCGTCTTGGATATAATCGGTAGCTTTATCCATATCGAGTCCGTGATACTCGCAATGCGGAAAGGTGGCCAATGTTTTGGATGCCGAGCGATTACCGGCTCCTACATCCAGCAGTCGAAAAGCGGTGTCGCCGAATGCCCGGTGGATGGGTGCGAATTTGGTATTGACCTGTCGTCTGATGTACGTAGATAATTTCACCCTTGCAAATTACATCAGAATATGCTAGCTGCATAATCCTGAATGAAGTAGCAGTCGAAGGGTATATACAAAACGATCGGGCTGCCCAAGGGCAGCCCGATCGTAGAATACTGTCAGGTGACTTAGAGTTCCATGGTTTTTAATACATCGTTCATCGTACGTACAGCATCGGCCGATTTGTTGAATGCGGCTTGCTCATCGGCAGTGAGTTTGTAATCGACTATTTTTTCCCAGCCATTGCGTCCTACTACCACGGGTACACCGAGGCATATATCTTGCTGGCCATACTCTCCTTCGAGCGATACGCAGCAGGGCATCAGTCTTTTTTCGTCGCGTACGATAGCTTCTACCAGCATCGCTCCTGCAGCACCGGGAGCGTACCAGGCTGATGTACCGAGTAGCCCGGTAAGTGTAGCACCTCCTACCATGGTATCGGCAGCTACTTTGCTAAGGGTGGCTTCGTCGGCAAAGTTGGATACGGGCATTCCCATATAAGTTGCTAAGCGTGTGAGGGGTATCATAGTGGTATCGCCATGACCGCCTATGACGGTAGCTTGCAAATCGTTGGGCGAACAATGGAGCGCTTGACTGAGGAAGTAGCGATAGCGGGCGCTATCGAGTATACCTCCCATACCTATAATACGGTTTTTGGGCAGGCCGGTAGATTTTAGGGCTAGATAGGTCATTGTATCCATTGGGTTGGATATCACGATGATAATGGCATTGGGTGAATGTTGTAGAATATTGTTGGCTACTGACTTTACGATACCGGCATTGATACCGATAAGTTCTTCACGTGTCATACCGGGCTTACGAGGTATACCGGATGTAATGACCGCGACGTCTGTACCGGCGGTTTTGCTGTAATCGTTGGTGCTGCCTATGATTTTGGTATCGAAGCCTTCGATTTGGGCTGTTTGCATCAGATCCATGGCTTTACCTTCGGCTACACCTTCTTTGATGTCTACGATGACTAATTCATCACAAAGTTGCTTGCGTGCGATATTGTCGGCACATGTGGCGCCTACTGCTCCGGCACCTACTACGGTCACTTTCATACGTATGGGGTTTTTGTTTGTTTAGAATAAAAAAAGTGGCGCAAAGGTAGCAAAATTATAGTTGTCATACTACAATTGTATTTGGATTTCGGTATCGATTATTTGTG
>DAIUCL010000211.1:0-3470 GCA_036846185.1 Chitinophagaceae bacterium | reverse complement strand
AGTTATAGGTGTATGTAAAAAATATTCCGTAATTTGCACTAAAATTTATAGTATGAAAAAAATATTCCTTTCTCTTATAGCAATTGTGTCAATACAATTGGCTGCTTCTGCTCAGGTAGTTATCAATAGTGGTGGCAATGTGGTGTTGAATGGTTTTCCCAAAGACGGTAATGTGCATGATTTGAAAGATTCAATTACTAACAATACAGGAGCTGCAGCGCTTATCACCTGGAGTATGACGAGCAGTAATATATTACCCGGCTGGACTGTAGCCGGCATCTGCGACCCGGTGGGTTGTCATGTATTTAATGGTGACTCTCATTCTTTCACTCTGAATCCGGGTCAGACCGAAAAAGTATATGTACAAATGATGGCTGGTGCCGGTGCAGCCGATGGCACTTCGACTGTTGTTCTGACTTCTAATTTTGGAACTATGACATATACATTCACCAGCTGGCCTACGAACGTGAAGGATTTTGAAAACAACAATATCGTTACGATGTATCCAAATCCGGCTTCATCTAATGTAAACATGAACATCAACGACAAACGTGTGAAAAATGTGACAATTAATAGTGTTGTAGGCAAAAGAATAGCAGCATACTCTATCGACAACAGTTCATCTATCAATATACCATTAAGCGGATATGCTGATGGTGTGTATATGGTACAGTTTACTGACAAAAATGGCAAATTGCTAGGTGTTAAAAGACTGACAAAAAAATAAGTTATAAATTAATACTTAATCTAAAGCTTTCAGTATTGAAAGCTTTTTTTTATCTCATGAAAATTACTTCGTACAACGTAAATGGTATCAGAGCCGCCATCAACAAAGGCTTGATTGACTGGATTAAAGAAGACCAATCAGATATTTATTGTTTTCAGGAAACCAAAGCACAGGAATTGGATATCCCATCCCACCTTTTTGCAGAAATAGGATATCACACCTATTGGTTTTGTGCGGAGAAAAAAGGATACTCCGGAGTAGGTATTATTTCTAAAGTGCCGGCACAGAGCGTGAAATATGGCGATGGGATTGCTCAGTCTGATGTTGAAGGGCGAACTATTCATGCCGATTTTGAACGATTTAAACTGATTAACACCTATTTTCCTAGTGGTAGTAGTGGCGATGAAAGACAGGAATTTAAGATGCAGTTTTTAGAAGAATATCTTACTTGGCTTAGACCCTTTCTGAAAACTAATCAAAATATCATCATTGCGGGCGATTATAATATTTGTCATAAAGCCATTGACATTCACGATCCTATTAGCAACAAAAATTCTAGTGGGTTTCTCCCGGAAGAGAGAGAGTGGATGGATCGTTTCTTTGATAGTGGTATGATAGATACTTTCAGATACATCAATCCTCATCCACATCAATACAGTTGGTGGAGCTATCGTGCTAATGCACGAAATAATAATAAAGGCTGGCGAATAGACTATATCAATATTTCAGATTCGCTCAGAACAAACATAAAGGATGCTATGATACACCCGGAAGCAAAACACTCGGATCACTGTCCGGTGAGTATCGAATTATCTTTATAGAATTCATGATTTTCAAATATTCCCCACATATGTAGTTCTATTGTGTATTTTCTGAAATATTCGCTTATCAATAATCCCCATAGTGTGTTTATAAAATCTTAGACTCAAGGGAGAGATAATCAGTATTTGTGCCTAAATTCGACTGAAAATAACAGCAAGAATTTTGAATGAACACAAAGTATTAAACGCACTGATCAACCTGATCGACGATCCGGACAGAGAAGTTTTTGATACTGTCTCTTCCCAAATCATTAATTATGGTAAATCTGTGATCCCCAAATTGGAATCGGTTTGGGAAAACACGACTGATAAAATCATACAGGAGAGGATAGAAAATATCATCCATAAAGTACATTTCAATAACACATTGGCAGAGATGCGTATGTGGTATAGCTCACAAAAACCTATACTGCTCAATGGACTCTTCATTGTTGCAGGATATCGATATCAACAACTATCTGAAGATAGTGTTCGAAAAACCATTAAAAATATCTACCAAAGTTGCTGGCTAGAATTAAATAATTATTTGACTCCTCTTGAACAAGTAAATATTATCAATAGCATATTTTACAGCATGTATAAGTTCAAGGGGTTTGATTTGGAAGACCACAAACCTTCACACTTTTATATTAACGATGTGATTGAGAGCAGAACCGGAAACCCTTACTCATTAGGACTGCTATATCAGGTTATCTGTGAAATGCTTGATATACCGGTGTATATGATACATCTACCTCGCCAAACACTCTTGGCGTACTTTGATACGGTACACGATTACCTCAAAATCCGTATTGAAACCAAGCGAAAAATTCAATTTTACATTGACCCGATCAACGGATTTATCTATACTCAAAATGATGTAGATGCCTATCTGAAAAAATATAACTTTGAGACAGATGAAAATACCTACAGCCCTTTGTCTAATAAAGAACTTATCACTCATTATTTACAAGCCATGTACTATACCTATAAAGAGCTCAAACAAGTAGATTATGCACAAGAAATCAAACTTCTCTACTCATTAAGAGATGAATATTTAGATTAATGTATTAAGTACTAAGTATCCGTTTTATAAATCGGAGCGAATGACTTCGTCTTCCTTGAGAGTCAATAATACCGCTCATATCCATATGATTAACAACTACCCTTCCTGATTTCTCGGATGCATGAATAATACTATTAGGCGACAGCATCACTCCAACATGGGTAATCGCATGAAATTCATCTTCAAAAAATGCCAAATCACCTACTTGAACCTCTTGTAAAAAATCGACCAATTGACCCATTGTCGATTGTTCTGCCGCATTGTGAGGTAGATAGATCCCAGCAAATCGGTATAAAAATCTAGACAATCCAGAGCAATCTATTCCATATTTCGTCATTCCACCCCACATATAGGGCACATCTAAAATGGTTTTTAATATATCCCTTACATCAATTGTTGTCCATCTCCCTTTATCAATAGGATATAGTTTTTGCTCAAGTAATATATGTTTCTTTCCGCTCATTATAAACACTACCCCATCAGGTAACAAACCTGAATTGATATTTTGTTGCACGACATCCAATGAAGGACTACTTGTATTGAGCGATTCCAACTGAGAACGCAAGATCCAACCTTGATCATTAGTACCAACAGAGTGGACTAAAACCCAATTCCCTTTGGATTGACCACTCAATTTGAATAAATCATTAAAATACCATTGTGCATGCAATTCGGAATCGTGATTTGGGCTCAGCATCATATTGGCGATAGGGGTAATTACGCAAACTTTATTCTCCTCCATTTTTTTGTAACTAACTAAATATGACTGCAATATCTATTAATTTTCTAGAATTATTTTACAAAATCCCCTAACTTTATCGCAAGATTTGTGAATACATCGCTAAAAAACCTCAGCGACGAGGACTTGATATATATC
>DAIUCL010000210.1:0-3494 GCA_036846185.1 Chitinophagaceae bacterium | reverse complement strand
CTTCTTCATATTATCTATTTTTAAAATTCAAATATATAATTATTGTTGCTAATTTAAATACCTCTTTTTATGGTGCATTTTGTGATTGTTGCTTTGGGTAAAGGTGTAAGACCTTGAAATACTAAAAAGGGCTATCTGATCGATAGCCCTTTTTGAATTGAAGTGGATATACAGTAGTATGGATTAGCCGTTGCCCTCCATTTTTTTCTTAAGTTCAGCGAGTGCACCTATGTCGCCCAAGGTAGCTTTTTCTACTTTGTTTTGTATAGTTTTCACTGCTTTTTTGGTATTTTCTACTTCGATACCTGCTTCTTTACGAGCGGCTTCTTTTTCGCTTTCTATTTCTTGTTCCCAAACTTTGGAGTGAGAGACCATGATACGTTTTTCGTTGCGATCAAATTCAATGATTACAAATTGGTTTGTCTCTTCAACCGCAATCATTTTTTCATCTTGCTTACGCAGATGACGCGTAGGAGCAAATGCTTCCAAACCGTATTGCAATTGAATGATACCTCCTTTTTCTTCTTTACGAATCATGACACCTTCGTGTGTAGAGCCGATAGGGAAGATAGATTCAAAGGTATTCCAGGGATCTTCTTCGATTTGTTTGTGACCAAGAGATAGTTTGCGAGTTTCTTTGTCTACACTCAATACGATCACGTCGAGTGTTTCGCCTGCTTTAGTAAATTCGGATGGGTGGTTGAAACGTTTTACCCAGCTGAGGTCTGAGATGTGTATCATTCCACCGATTCCAGATTCTAGCTCTACGAATACGCCGTATGGGGTAAGGTTTTTGACTAATCCTTTATGTTGTGTACCTGGAGCGAATTTGTTTTCGATTTCTTCCCAAGGATCTGCGGTCATTTTCTTGATAGAAAGGCTCATTTTGCGTTCGTCTTTGTCGATCGATACGATCATAGCTTCGTGCTCATCGCCCATTTTGAAGTATTCTTTGGCATTGATAGGTTGGTTGCTCCACGTAATTTCTGATACGTGTACAAGGCCTTCTATACCTGCTTCCATTTCGAGGAATGCACCGTAGTCTTCGATATTTACCACTTTACCTTTCACTTTGTTACCAACAGCGATGTATTCTGGTAGATTTTCCCAAGGATGAGCAGTGAGTTGTTTTAAGCCGAGAGAGATACGTTTTTTCTCATCATCGAAGTCAAGTACAACGACATTGAGTTTTTGACCGTTTTGGAGAACTTCATTGGGATGAGTAATACGGCCCCAAGAAATATCTGTGATATATAATAAGCCGTCTAAGCCACCGAGATCGATAAAGGCACCGAAATCTGTGACATTTTTGATAGTCCCTTCCAATACTTGACCTTTTTCTAGTTTGGAGATAATTTCTGTACGTTGTGCTTCGATATCGCTTTCGATGAGTGCTTTGTGAGAAACAACCGCATTACGGATGACCTCGTTGATTTTCACCACTTTGAACTCCATTGTTTTATTAACAAATTGGTCATAGTCTGTGATAGGTTTTACATCAATTTGCGAGCCTGGCAAGAATGTTTCCATACCAAATAGGTCTACGATCAAACCACCTTTGGTTTTGGAAGTAACATATCCTGTTACGATTTCACCTGTTTTGTATACATCTACGATACGTTCCCAAGCACGTTGTTGGCGAGCAAGTTTACGACTAAGATGCAAATGACCTTCGCGGTCTTCTTTTTCTACAATAAGGACTTCGATTTCATCACCGATTTTCACATCGGCCAAGTCACGAAATTCGTTGAGGGATACTAATCCATCACTTTTATAACCAATGTTAACTACAGCGTCTGTTTTCGTAAGGCCTACGATAGTACCTACGATCATTTCGTTGTCGTTGACTGTTTTGAAGGTTTCATCGTATTGTTGGTCATACTTGGTACGATCTGATTCGTTGTAAGTAGATACATTACGTTTGTCGACACTCCAATCGAAGTCGTCGTGAGCTCCGGCTTGACCAGCGGAAAGGTTTTGGTTTAACAATGTTTCTGACATGTTTTGTTTTTTGTGTTGCTGTTGTTTGTAGCAACGGGTTAATAAAATTGTTTAAAAAGGGCTGCAAATGTACATTTTTTTTACAAAACAAAAAAGCCGCTTTTGGAAGCGGCTTTTTTGTTTTGTGTATTTCTGTGATCAGTTATTTATCCCACCATACTTTGTCGTACACGGTAAGATTGGATGGTGTGTTGGTGTTGGTATTTTTTTCTCTATCAGGATACAAAAACCTGCGGGGTATTCGGTTACCTACAGTAGGACTGATAGCTGGTATACCGGTACGTCGCCAGTCGCTGAATACTTCTGGCTGAGAGAAAAGGGCGATGTATTTCTGGATCATGATAGGCTGAATTCGTAGCTTCAGATCTGTTTCTGCAGCATTATAGGGGTATTGATCAAGGATAACTTGGGCATTACCGGCATTTCCAAGCACCTGAACATGCGACAAACTAACAGCTTCTTGATATGCAGCTTCGGCACTTGGGTCATTGGCTCTTGCCAGTAATTCTGCCTCCATAAACTTCAACTCTACATCTGAAAGCAGATATACCGGAGCTGAAGGGGCATAATACATAGGACCTATAGCATCTTCGAGTGTATCGACAAATTGATAGAGTCTGATGTCACCAGCAGCTTCCATCATATTGTACATAGTAGTGCCCAGGTAGGATATATCACCCCATCTACTTTCTTGAAATTGAAAGGCAGGAGAATAGTTGGGGGGGAGTGCTCTGAACACCACATTGATTCCATCTGCTTTTTGCACTTCTGTCAATGCTTTTGAGGCTGCAGTGGCATCGAAATGTACAGTATGAAGATACAAACGAGCTTTGATAGCATGTGCAAACTGTATCCACTTGCTGATGTCGCCCTGAAAATACAAATCATCATTGCCTGGCACGACTCCTTTTTCATCTTCTTCGCTTAATAGCAAGATAGCATTGTCCAATACATTGTGTAATTCGGCATATATAAATTCTCCTTTATCAAACTTTGGCTGCATGATAGTTGGAGCCTGAAGGGCTTCGGTGTAGGGAACATCTCCCCAAAAATCAACCAATACAGAATAGGTAAATGCACTTAGCACGTCTGCTACACCTTGATAATGGGTGTATTTTTTTTCTTTGGCATACTCACGCATTTTGTTGAGTGACTGCAGGCTTGTGGTATAGAGAGCTACCCATGCATTTCCAAAATCCGGGTCTGAAAATTGGTAGTTATCATAAGCTTGCCATTGATTAGCCGCACCGATCATTTGTTGGGTGAGTACGGAAGGGATTCGGGAAATATCGCCACCATAGTAGTAGGCCAGATTTGCTTGTGCAGTAGGCAACATTACCGATGGCTCCGGATAGGATATGGTGGTGGGATCATCGTTGGCCGTTTCTGGCATAAATTTATTGCAGGATGACATAGACAGAAGTACCACGCCTGCTAGATATAAATATGATTTTATTGATGTCATTTTATTATTTTTTTACTGTTATTAGAAG
>DAIUCL010000209.1:0-3612 GCA_036846185.1 Chitinophagaceae bacterium | reverse complement strand
ATGGGATGTAAAAATCCATTTGTAAATTATTTTATATAATTGCATCTTTCTCAGTACTGCAAAACACATCGAATGGCTAAAAATTTATTGATAGTGGAGTCGCCTGCCAAGGCAAAAACAATTGAAAAGATTCTTGGAACAGATTTTCAGGTAAAGTCTTGTTTTGGACATATCAGAGATCTCGAAAAGGATGAGATGGGTATCGATATTAAAAATAGATTCAAGCCTGCCTATAAGGTATCGGATGATAAGATTAAAGTAGTCAATGAATTGAAACAGCTTGCCAAAAAATCAGAAGAAGTATGGCTGGCAACGGATGAGGACCGAGAGGGGGAGGCTATCTCTTGGCATCTGTGTGAGGTGCTGGGGCTTGACCCGTTGAGTACAAAAAGAATCGTATTTCATGAAATCACCAAACCGGCTATAAAAAAAGCAGTTGAAAAGCCACGTACTGTCAATATGGATTTGGTGAATGCACAGCAAGCTCGTCGTATTTTGGATCGTATTGTGGGCTTTGAGCTATCGCCGATACTTTGGCGTAAGATCAGCCGAAGCAATTCGCTCTCGGCCGGTAGAGTGCAGTCGGTGGCTGTGAGGCTTATTGTAGAAAGAGAACGAGAAATCAATCAATTTACGGCACAAAGCAGTTTTAAAATAGAAGCCTTTTTTAATGCCTTGGATATCCATCAAAAAAATGTATCGTTCAAAGCAGAGTATGCAGGGAAAATGCAAGATGAAAAAACAGCTGAGCAGTTTCTCCAAAAATGTATAGGAGCAAACTATGAAGTGAAAGACATACAAGTGAAGCCCGGCAAAAAAACACCTTCGGCTCCTTTTACCACCTCAACACTTCAGCAGGAGGCTAGTCGAAAAATCGGCTATTCTGTATCCAAAACGATGCAAATTGCTCAGCGTTTGTATGAGGCAGGATATATAACGTACATGAGAACAGATGCCGTGAACTTGTCGGATACAGCACTTGATAATATCAAACAAGAAATTGTACACAGCTATGGTGATCGATATCATCAAAAACGAGTCTATAAAAATAAAAACGAAAATGCTCAAGAGGCCCATGAAGCTATCCGACCTACCGATATGAGTACTCGCCAGGTAGGAGATATCGATATGCAGCGACTCTACGACCTGATATGGAAGCGCACCATGGCATCGCAAATGGCAGATGCAGAACTCGAAAAAACAGTTGCTACGATCCGAATATCGACCCAAACAGAAACACTCTCCGCTAGTGGCGAAGTAGTAAAGTTTGACGGATTCCTAAAATTATACATGGAAGGACGCGATGATGATGATGCCTCCGATGAAGAAAGTGGCATGCTGCCCTTACTGTCTGTTGGTCAGTCGCTCGACTTACAAGAGATGAAAGCTACAGAACGATTCTCTCGACCACAACCACGCTACACAGAAGCCTCCTTGGTAAAAAAATTGGAAGAACTAGGCATCGGTCGACCTTCTACCTATGCGCCTACCATTAGCACGATTCAAAATCGAAACTATGTAGTGAAACAAGACAAAGAAGGTACTAAGAGAACCTACAGAATATTATCGCTCAAACAAAATACAGTCAGAGCTTCAAGTGCCGAAGAAAATACCGGTGCCGAAAAGTCAAAACTGTTTCCAACTGATTTGGGTAGCGTCGTAACCGATTTTCTCAAACAACATTTTGAGCAAGTCATGGACTACAAATTCACCGCCGAAATCGAAAATGAATTTGACGAAATTGCCCATGGTAAAAAAATTTGGAACAATATGCTGGAAGAGTTCTACACCCCCTTCCATCAGCAAGTAGAAATCACCCTCGAAACCGCCGAGAGAGCCAGTGGCGAACGAGTACTCGGGCAAGACCCCGAAAGTGGCAAACCCGTGATAGCGCGTATAGGACGCTTCGGTCCCATGATACAAATAGGACTAGCCGAAGATGAGGAGAAACCCCGATTTGCCAGGCTTCGTCGAAATCAAAGCATCGAAACAATTACCTATGAAGAAGCCATGGAGCTATTCAAATTACCCATAGTCTTAGGTGAGCACGACGGGCTCGAAGTATCGGTCAATATCGGGCGATTTGGCCCTTATGTCAAGTTCGGCGAACAGTTTATATCCTTGCCCGCCGGTACCGACCCCGGCGAAGTGAGTATGGAGCAAGCCCTGCTTACCATCCAAGCCAAACAAATACAAGACGCCCCCATTGCTCATTACAAAAATCTACCCGTCACTAAAGGTAAAGGCCGCTTTGGCCCCTTTATCAAATGGAATGATCTCTATATCAACATCCCCCGGGCATACTCATTCGATACCATCAACGAAAAAGAATGTGCCGAGCTCATAGAAAAAAAAGTAGAAAAAGAAGCCAATCGATTTATTTCTCAATGGCCCGAAGACAAACTTACAATCGAAAATGGCCGCTGGGGTCCCTTCGTCCGATTCAATAAAAAAATGCTCAAACTTCTTCCCAAAAAAGATGGTAGCAAGTACACTTCCGAAGAAGCTGCAACTCTCAGCCTCGAAGAGGTCAAAAAAATGGTAGAAGCCCAAGTGCCTAATGCCTTTGCCAAAAAAACCAAAGCCCCCAGCAAAAAGCCTGCTGTAAAAAAAACTACTAAAAAAGCTTAAGCCAAGTACGCTCAATGAGAGAAAAAGACGAATCGATATACGACAATTTTCGAGCCTCCGTCGACCTGGGTATGGGGCTGATATACATCATCATATCCGTCTATGCCTCACTCACCCCCTATATCATAGAAGCCTATGGCAGCACTACCGTATACACCATAGCCACCTTGTTTGCCCTATACGGACTCTTCAGAATGTACAGAGGCTTCTTGAAAATGCAACAATTCTTCAAATCTTCACGTACTAATCGACACTCACGTAAGAAATAAAGTCCCACACATTTTATTTTTTGGAGCGCATCCCACAATAAGCTTCCACCTACTTCCCGCTTTTCGCTACTACCGCATCTCAAGTTTACCATACATTGCAAGTAAATCAATGATGCGGTATTCACTACAATCGGGGCTATTTTATCGTCCCACAATCACTATCGTCAGTCTTATACCTCATGTTCAGGATTTCTTATGGTACTCCAAGGCCTAAGTTGAACCCCTGCCCTCATATCTAAAGTCAGCACAGCTATGATGGTGGTTTGTATGGACACTGATCGCACTACCGGCCTTTAGAATAAAGGCGTTAAAAAAGTTTTTTTTTTCGTAAGGAAATAGGAATAATAGCAGTAAGAAGATTAGCGTAAATCAGCTACATCTATCAACAGTCGAAAAAATAGCATGTAAGACGCATAGCTTTTCTATTTTCACCTCATAAGGAACTTTTGAAGCCATTTTTTCTAACAGCCTTGACCTTTTACTCCACGTTTGTGTCAAGACAAAAGTGGAAAAAGTGCCCTGGCAGAGAAAACAAACAACGAAACAACAAACCCCATCGCTTCAGTGCCATTATGAAAAATTAACGTTTGCTCCACGTTTCTTTCAAGACAAAAGTGGAAAAAGTGCCCTAGCAGAAACAAAACTGATTATCATTAAAATTATTTTTTTTATTTCCCCAAAGTTGTATATTTGTTAAACCAAATCCATCACT
>DAIUCL010000208.1:0-3656 GCA_036846185.1 Chitinophagaceae bacterium | reverse complement strand
CGCTGATAGTAAATAATATCGTTGCTTATGATATGTATTAAATCATTTTCTAAGAACTCTTTTAACTTAGGAAGATTATTTTTTGCCTGAGTTGGATAAAGTAATTCAGCTAACTTTTGTAAGGTTGCTTTATCTTTATTTAATTGTTCAAGTTCTGGATTTAATTCGCATTGTTTTTTCCAAATAGCCTTTAGTTCTTCTTTGTAACGCCATCTGTAAACAGGATATTGACGAATTTTATATTGTCTGTTTTCTCTGTGGGCTTTTAGTAATTCATCGTAAAAATATGCACCTGGAAATCTAAATTCCGAATTTTCTATATGTTGGATTTGTTCGTCTAATGCAGTAGTGCATAATGCCCAATCATTTTCGGTTGGAACTTCTGGTTGATATTGAGTAAACTTATGATTTTTATCGATTTTTTGAGTAACAATTAGAGTCAATTCTCTACCTATCCAATCAGGTGCTTTTCTTTTTTTCAAAATAAATTGTTCGCTATCTACTCTCTGGTCAGCAACAACTATTTTAAATTTTAAATTTCCTTTTTTGTCTTTTTCATCGTCAATCTGTAATACATCAAGTACTTTGGTTATTGACACAAATTTTGTTTCAATACCATTTTCATCATATTGTTTGTTTTTTCTCAGTATATCAAATTCTTCGTATGGAAGGGTATGAGATTCTTTTAGATCTTTTCTACTGCTTTTAAACCCTCTCCGCTGATTGAACATATATATAATACGTGCCAATTCGCTAATTTCAATTTTTTCTTTTAAAGCTTTTTTTCGTAAGTAATAAACAATCCAGTCTTCCGGTAAAATACTTTTACCACCTTTTCTTTTGTTGTTTTTTTTGCTTTTTTGACCTTCTATTCCAAAAGCTTTTTCAAACTCGACAATAGTCGAGTCACTAAAAGGTAAATAATCGCTTATTGAAAATTTAAAATTATCGTTTTGTCGCCTTTCCTTTTTAAAATCCTCCGGAAAATTTTCTTTTAGCCAACCAAGCGATTTAAAAACATTAATCAATCGGCTTCTTCTTAGCTTATATCTTTGTTTTAATCTGCGTGCGCCTCTTTTAATTCTTCGATTCGCAGCTGGTGTATGCACACTAGGACTATTGGTTTGCCCAATTTCAAATGCCTTTTTGTAATCTGAATCTGGTAATATTCTGCTGCCTAACCATTCAATACTGCCAGTACTTCCATAGTCTATATATTCTTCTGGTAATTTAATTAAAGCGGCTCCAATTGAGTTTGTTCCAAGATCAAGTCCTAATACATTTTTTGTTTTCATAAATAATTTTTTTACTTTTGCATAGAAGCAAATCACAATAAGGATTTTATTCCGTAGTGAGGCTTGCCTCAATAAGTTTTTGCCCTTGTACTTAACAGGGGCTTTTTTTTGTAAAAATAACAAATCATTATAATACACAAAAAATATGTTATAAAAACGTTTTTCCCCATATGGCATTTACATAACCTAACCGAACCAATATATGACTTGCACATCTAACTAGATATGATTAATTACTCACTTATTCCTCCTTCAGTAAATAGTCGTGTGGTTTTCTTCACAGTAGTTCAACATATCCCTAAGCAAGTTGCCCGATCATGGTAGAACAATATAGTATAGTAATATTTCCGGCTAGACGCCTTTAAAAATTTCTATACCCCCCCTCCCACATTGGCACTATTTTTGCAGGGTAGTCATACATTATGTATTTAAAATATGTATAAAAAAATAAATAACATCAAAAAATACATAATAAAAGTATTATATTTGTCGAGTCCGATTGAAAAAGTTCATACAATAGCTTCCCGATTTTATCCCAAAGGAGATGATTTATGAGAAGAATTGTAGTCGTATTATTATGTATCTTTAGCTATACGCTTCATGCCCAAGTCTTCACAGGGCAGGGGGGCGATATCCCCGACAATGCGCCGGCCAGAGCCTTTACTATACAAGTGCCCACACTCCAAAGAGCCCGCCTCGACAAAAATTACGGTCTCCTCGAAGTCAAAGTCAATATCCAACACCCTTATCTCCAAAATCTGCGTGCCGAACTCATGGCGCCCGATGGAACCATCGTAAGGCTCTTCCGCTCCGTAGGTGGCAGTGGCGACGATATGATCAATACCGTCTTCACCATGAGTGCCTCTACACCCATACAAGGCACTACGCTCGCACCTTATACCGGTAATTTTATACCAAGAGGCAACCTCGGTAATTTCAATAATCTTCAGCCCGGTATCGGCACCTGGACACTCTTCGTACAAGATGCCGCACAGTTCGACCTAGGCTCCCTGCTCAACTGGAGTATCACCTTCGGCAACAATCCTGCTCCCCCCGATACCCACCATAGCAACCTACCTATCATCCTCATCAACACCTACCGCGACACCATTCGCAACGATGGCTACATACCCGCTCACATGAAGGTGATCAACAACAAAGGCGCACGCAATAGTATGCAAGATACCCTCTGCGAATACAAAGGCAATATCGATATCCAAATCCGTGGTATGTACTCCGCTTCGCTGCCGCAGCTATCCTATGGGCTCACTACCTATAGCCAGGCCTGGGGCGACACCAGCGTATCGCTACTAGGCATGCCTCCCGAAAACGACTGGATACTCCTCGGAGGTTACAACGATAAAACCTTTCTGCGAAACGATCTCATGTTCAAACTCTTCTGGCAAATGGGGCACTATGCCACTCGCACCCGACACTGCGAAGTATGGCTCAATGGCGAATATGAAGGGCTCTATATCTTCTGCGAAAAAATCCGACGCACCTCCAACCGTCTCAATATCGCCAAGCTCAACCCTCAAGATACCACCGGCATCCAACTCACCGGAGGCTATATGTTTCAGCACGATTACATCACCGATACCCCCCGAGGCTGGTACTCAAAGGTAGCCCCTCCCGAATGTCCTACCAACCATGCCAATTTCAAATACGAATACCCCAGCTTTCGCAATATCAATCAGCCACAAGCAACCTATCTCCAAAACTATGTCGCCGAGATAGAGCGACGAATGTTCAGCACCGATTATGCCGACCCTATCAAAGGTTATCGACCTTATCTCGATATCAAATCCTTTGCCGATTATTTTATTTGCAACGAATTTGCCTGGAATGGCGATGGCTTTGCCAAAAGTATGTTCTTCTGGAAAAACCGCTCCGACAAAGATTCCACCCTCCACGCCGGACCCATCTGGGATTTCGACTGGTCGCTCAAGCGTATGCCCTGGGTCACGTCTGACCTTGCAGGGTGGAGCCATACCACTTATCCTTGCAACAATCTGCAAGCCACTCTCCCCTGGCATGCTATCATGATGCAAGACAGCTTCTTTGTCGATCAGTTACGATGCTACTACAATACCTATCGCGAGCGTTTTCTCAATAGTACATACATTAATCGCTACGTCGATTCGCTGGCATCCTGGCTACACGAAGCGCAAGCACGTCACTTCACCCGTTGGCCTATACTCGGTATCAATGTAGGCACTACTGAATTACCTCCCTTCTCGCAGACCTATCAGGAAGAAATCGATACCTTCAAAAATCTCATGCAGCGACGCCTGCTTTGGCTCGACAATAATATTCCCGGTAAACCCTGTCAGGTGGTCGTCAATCCACCCGATACCACAG
>DAIUCL010000207.1:0-3665 GCA_036846185.1 Chitinophagaceae bacterium | reverse complement strand
TATTGGAATAGATTAATATATTTGCCGCAAGAGTGGATTATTCATTATTGATATATGTACTGGGTGCATTCTTTGCATCATTGGTGACACAATATTTGGTTATTGATTTATCTCACAAGCGAGGTATTTTTATTGATGATCATACAATTGACCTTCCTCAAAAGTTACATAGTGTACCTACCCCACGTATTGGAGGCTTGGGTATTTTTGTAGCTATTATGTTTTTATCGAAAGAGCAAGAACTGGGACTCTATTTGTTATTGTGTTTGATACCAGCTTTTTTATCAGGTTTTTTGGAAGATTTATTGGCCAAGATATCTCCTCTTCGTCGGCTATTAATAATGAGTATTTCGGGTGCTATGGCTATTTATCTTATTGATGCAGTGGTTGTTGATTTTGGTATCATTACTGTACCTTATTGGATGGGCATAATGGTGACGATGGTAGCTATACTAGGTCTTATCAATGGTACGAACATGATAGATGGTTTCAATGGTTTGTCTTCGGGTGTTAGCTTTCTGATATTTACCACTTATTTTGTTGTGTCACTAAGGGTCGGAGATACTCAAATGGCTTATATCAATTTAGTCTGTATGGCAGCCATTTTAGGATTTTTGGTATTTAACTATCCCTTCGGCAAGGTGTTTTTGGGTGATGGTGGGGCTTATAGCTTGGGATTTTTATTGGCTGTATTATCTATCATGATTGTCAAACGCAATGATGAGATTTCGCCTTGGTTTGCCTTAGTTTCTCTGATATATCCTGTTTGGGAGGTCATTTTTTCGTTTACACGTCGTACCTTGTTTCATCGATTATCTCCCTTTTATCCGGATTCGAAGCATGTTCATCAATTGATTTTCAGGAATATTACCAAAGAAAATAATCCGTTGACAACTTTAGTTATCTATCCGGTGGTGATTCTTTTTAATATTGCTGCTATAATCTACTATGACAACATGTTGGCTCTCATGGGGATTTCACTGTTATTCGTTGTCTGCTACACCTCATTCTATTTTATTTATTCACGTCGTGAAATGCATCAAAATCAAAAGCATATTTGACACTATAGCGACAAGCCATTACATTTGCAAACCAAATAAATATATATGATATACGATCAACTTATCAGAAAAGAAAAGAAATTAGCTGTGATAGGACTCGGCTATGTAGGATTACCTATAGCTTTAGAATTTGCCAGAAAGATAGATGTTATTGGATTTGACATTAATGAAAAAAGAGTTGAAATGATGCGCAATTCTATTGACCCTAGCAATGAGTTGCCTTCATCTGCATTTGATGGGTGCAGTATAGAGTTCACTAGCTCCTTGGATAAATTGAAAGAAGCTTCATTTTATGTTGTGGCAGTTCCTACACCGGTCGATAAGCATAATGTCCCCGATCTTACTCCTGTAATTAAGGCATCCGAAACCATAGGTAAGGTGATAGCTAAGGGTGATTATGTGGTGTATGAATCCACAGTTTATCCGGGTTGTACAGAGGAAGACTGCATTCCGGTAGTAGAAAAGCTATCAGGCTTAAAGGCGGTGGTAGATTTCAAAACGGGCTATTCGCCAGAGCGTATCAATCCGGGAGATAAAGAGCATACTTTACAAAACGTAATAAAAGTAGTATCCGGCTGTGATGCGGAGTCAGCAGAAGAAATTGCTAAAACATATGAATTAGTAGTGACGGCTGGTGTACATCGTGCATCCTCAATAAAAGTAGCGGAAGCTGCTAAAATCATTGAAAATACTCAGAGAGATTTGAATATTGCCTTGATGAATGAGTTGTCTATAATCTTCGACAAACTAGGCATAAATACCTACGAAGTATTGGAAGCAGCTGGCACAAAGTGGAATTTCTTAAAGTTTTTTCCTGGCTTAGTAGGTGGGCATTGCATAGGTGTAGATCCTTACTATTTAACCTATAAATCTGAGCAGCTAGGCTACAAATCTCGTGTGATACTTGCCGGCAGAACCATTAATGATGAAATGGCGTCTTATGTTGCCAAAAAAACAGTGCAGGCTATCATCAAATCCGGCAAAGATGTATCTAAATCGAATGTGCTGGTTATGGGTACTACTTTCAAAGAAAATGTATCTGACATTCGCAATTCTAAAGTGGCCGATTTGATACATGAACTCAAAGCATACAGTGTAAATGTGGATGTCATCGACCCTCATGCAGATAATGAAGAATTGATGCACGAATATGGCTATGCACTTACTGAAACTGTTGGCAATAATTATGATGCTATTATTGTGGCGGTGAATCACAAAGAATATATGAATTTATCCAGTGACTATTTTGCATCTCTAGCCACTACAGATGCCCTGCTTGTGGATCTAAAAGGAATCTATCGCAACAGAATTTCCGGAATGAAGTATTGGAGTTTGTAGTTTCTTTTATAGAAAATTACAATACTTTATTATAGCGGATGGGTATTTTTTTTGGACGTACTCCAAGTCTATTTCCAAATTGTATGGAAATATACCATATAATGTACTGCCACTACCACTCATAGATGCGTAGAGTGCTCCTAGTGAATATAGAAACGATTTTAATGGTGCCAATTGGGAAAATCTCTTGAAGATAGATAGTTCAAAATCGTTGCGAATAGTATCTTTCCATGTATCTATTGGTTGCTTGATAGACTCTTTCAGAGAAAGATTGGAATGACGAGGGTTAATTCCAGCAAAAGCCATTGCTGTACTACAATGGATATCTTCCTTGATTAATAATAACTTGTAAGCAGAAATATCTAAATCAATTTCTTCGAGCTGCTCACCTCGCCCTGAAGCAAAACATAGTTTGTTTTTAATAAAAAAAGGACAATCACTTCCCAATTTGAGCGCCTTTTGCATAAGCTGCGATTCATTCAGACCCAAATTAAAGTATGAATTCATAGAACGAAGCATAAAAGCGGCATCAGCAGAACCTCCACCCAAACCGGCGCCAAAAGGTATTTGCTTGAACAGACAGATATTTAATGATGGGATAGCCGGATAATAAGATTTAAGCAAGTGGTATGCTTTCAATACCAGATTATTCTCTATGTCTCCTGGTATAGAAAGGCCATATTCTTGATAACTCTCAACGGATGATGGCACAAACTCCAAGGCATCAGTCCAACTGACCGGCGCAAAAATGGTTTCAATATTATGAAATCCATCTTCTCTTTTGCTTACTATATGTAAGCCAATATTTATTTTACAATTTGGGAAGAATAACATGTGTGAATTTTGTCGAAGCTAAAACAAAAAAGCCTTTCCACAAGGAAAGGCTTTAAGATATTTAATTTGCGGCAATTTGCTTTTCTTTATAATTCTTAATTTGATTTATGAGAGACTTCATAGCTAAGTCAAATGATTCTTCGAATACTTTCGATTCATGTTTTACAAAAAAAGTATACTTAGGCACATGAACTTTAATTTCAGCTATTTTGTCTTTAATTTGATGAACCACATTGTCTACTTTTAGAAACACCTCTACATCTACAATGTGATCGTGGTACGTTTTAAGCTTTTCTACTTTTTCATTGATATGAGATATAAGTTTTTTGTCAGCATCAAAACGCTGTGTTTGAATCTTTACGTTCATAGTATATAAATTTTAGTGAGAAATAATGTAAAAGAACTTCCGTGAAGGTATGGTGAAATACAGAC
>DAIUCL010000206.1:0-3762 GCA_036846185.1 Chitinophagaceae bacterium | reverse complement strand
ATATGTGGGCGAAACCACCGCTAAGGCGCTGGCAGCTAGTGTAAACAAGCTGTCTGACCTGTTTGAAAAATCATTAGATGATTTGAAAGCGATAGATGATGTAGGTGAAAAAGTAGCCCGATCCATTCGCGACTATTTTGACCTGCCCGAAACCAAAATATTGATCGCTCAGCTAGAAGCCTCAGGTGTATCGCTCAGCAATACCCAACGCAATGAAGTGGGTGGCAGCTTGAGTGGCTACAGCTTTCTCTTCACCGGCACTCTTAGCATGAAACGAAGTGAAGCAGAAGCTATGGTCGAAAAACATGGTGGAAAACTGCTGGGGAGTGTGAGCAGCAAACTGCACTATCTGGTAGTAGGCACCGATGCCGGGAGCAAACTGGAAAAGGCAAAAAAACTGAATACCATACGTATCCTTACTGAAGAAGAATTTCAACTATTGATACGAAAATTGGGAACTACTTCTTGATACTGTCGCCGACATTGACATCCATAAAATACCATTTACTGGGTATTGATAGAGCTTGAGTGACATTCTATTTTTGTGACATTAAATTTTATACTATGAAAAAGCTCTTCTTTTCTATCATGGCGCTGGCCACCCTCAGTATTATTGGATGTAAAAAAGACAATAATAACAACAACAACAATACACCCAATAATTCAACTGGTGGCACACCCTCTCCCGCTCCGGCGAGTGGTGATGGTAGCATCGTTGCTATTAAATCGGTGTCCAAAATGGTCGTATCGGGATTTCCGGTTACTACCGAAATAGGCACTGGTGTAGCCGTGTTTGGCGATCTGGCATCCGGAAATTTTTCTGATGCAGGGGCCGTCACGCTAAACTCCAAAGCATTGACCAAGCAGACGAATAATTCCTATGTATTCACCCCTTCAGTAACTGACCCTACCGGTATCGACTTTGGAAGTAGTATCAACTGGTCGGTAGCGGGTGCAGGTGCTATCGGAGCTTTTACACATAATGCATCGTCTCAGGGCTTCCCCAATTCGAATGATATTAGTGGCACAGCGACTACGATCAACTCGGCCAACAATTTCACCTTGAGCACAACGAATACAATCACCAACTCTGACTCTGTGTACTTCCAGATTAGCGGCCCCAATGCTACTGTACTGAAACGCATGGCTGGCAACACAAGCTCTGTAACCTTTACAGCAGCCGAACTACAAACCCTTGGTAAAGGCGCCGGTGTAATGATTATAGCTCCATGGAACTGGACGGTACAAAGCCTTGGTGGTAAACAAATAAATGTCGTGAATGAACTCGCTCTTACTCGCAATATCACTGTAGAATAGCTATAACCCCTTTGTCTAACCAATCCCCCAAAAAGGTCACCTCGTGGTGGCCTTTTTGATGCAGCCTATAGATCATGTACTAAGTGATTTTATTTCAAAGCCAACATTTTATCTGTAATGTCTTTTTTGTACAAATTGCCAATCGGCAATACCAAGCTATCGATCATCAATGATTTGGCTGATACATTTCGTACATAATATTTATTTACAATATAAGACCGATGTACACGCATAAAGATCGCTTCGGGCAATTTGTCCTGAATCCCTTTAGTAGTCATTTTACTCATGATGAATTTACCATCCGACAAATGTATTTTCACATAATCATCCTTGCTTTCTACATACACTATTTTGTCTATTGCTATATTGATAATCTTATACTCCGATTTGATTTGCAGATAAGCAGGAGTTTTTTCATTCTCTGTTCGCCTTGCGTCAAATACCTTCAAAGCTCGGTCAATAGCCAAATCAAAGCGACCCTTGTCGTAGGGCTTTAATAAGAAATCAACCGCTTTCACATCAAAACCCTCCAAAGCATATTCCGAATAGGCGGTTGTAAAAACAACCAAACGATCCTGGCCATATTGCTTATAAAAATCCATACCATTCATCACCGGCATTTGTATATCCAAAAACAATAGATTTACTGGATTCGACAACAAAAAGTCATTCACCAATGATATATCCGTAAATGTTTTTAGTAGATTTATTTTCGCATGCCCTTCTGCATACCGCTCTATAAGCGAGAGACCTAAGGGTTCGTCATCAACTGCAATACAGGTCATCATATCAATTGTATTTTTAAGTGTGAATAATATCTATCAGCATGCTTTTCTATCTTCAATTCAAACCGTTCGGGATAAAGTGCATACAACCTACGATTTAGATTCTTGATACCGATTTCAGATACATTAGTGGTCGACGAATCCGAATGAATTTTATTTGAAGTATTCAAGATCAAGACTGTATCGTCTATCTTAATGCTAATCTCAATTGGTGAATCCGAATGCGTACTGATACCATGCTTAAAACAGTTTTCAATAAGCGGAAACAAGATCATAGGTGCAATTTCCAAACCTTCCATATCTCCTTCTACACGCAGAGAGATAGATACTTTATCATTGGAGCGTATGTCCTGCAATGATACATACTGCCTTACATAGTTAACTTCTTGTGCCAAGGCCACCCATTCGGACTTATCCGTATCGAGCAAATAGCGCATGATACCCGACAGATTCAGAATAGCTTCCGACACCTTGGGATGTTGCTGAATCGACAAGGCATAAATAGAATTCAAGGAGTTGAACAAAAAATGATGATTGATCTGACTTTTCAAAAAAGCTAATTCCATCTCTGACCTGCCTTTCTTTTCCAACAACCAATTGCTATAGAGTTGCTTCATCAAGGGCAATACACCTACGATAATCGTCATAAAAAAATGCATCCCCGCATCCATCCACATACCCATCCTGGGCATAGGACCTCTTTGCATCCGGCGCCCCACACCCTCATGATGATGCTCGGGCAAAGCCCCTACATGAATGCGAATACCCAAGTACTCCTGCAAAAAAGGAATCATACTTACCACCATCATCATAGCCAATAAGATAAACATATACTGCACCAAGCGCCCCTTGCTGAAAAACGCAGGAATGAGAAAACACTGATGTACATAAAACAAAATTACAAACTTGATATTCTTAATTACAAACACATACAAAAAATGACCAGGATGCTCGATCAATGGATGATGCCCATGCGGAGGCACAGGCAAAAAAAGAATAGGCATAGAACAAAACACTAGCCAAAACAACAAATGCAAGCCTATCCTATTGACCTTACCCATACTACAACAAATGTATTCGAAGGATTTGAATTTTAGCATTGAATAGTGGTAGCCACCTCATTCTGGTAGGTGAATCAATCAGCATAGCATATATATACCGGAGTATGTATTCTTTTTTAAGAGGAGCTCATCAAAGGCACTTTCCTCATCCACATCGAGCTATACGCTTGTATCTCTCTCTTCGCAAGCTACGAGAGAGGATACCGCTACTATCTCGGCTAGCTTTCACCGACATATACTGTGGGGAGCTATGACAAATACAAGATAAAAAGTAGTTGTAAGTCATTCTAAAAATCAGCAAGAATATAAAATTATGTATTGTTAGATGAGGCTTTTGCTCTCTCATACCTAATATGGCTACATCCTACCTACTGGCGCATGAATGAAGCGTAGAAGGTAAATGCGGGAGACTCTACAGAGACGAAAAGAGAAAATAAGCACGAGTTATAAACCCACGCTAGCAGGAATGGAAAACCTCGCAAGTGATACAATAAGCTATTTAGAACTATTTTTTGTTTCTTTAACTTTTGTTTCTCCTTTTAATAATAGAATCAAAAAAAGTAAAAAATTAATTATGCCTCCAATATATGACGCTATAT
>DAIUCL010000205.1:0-3781 GCA_036846185.1 Chitinophagaceae bacterium | reverse complement strand
AAGCGGCCTGTCCATGAGTACGAGCCAGCATGGGTATTTTTTTCCAGTCATTGGCATACTGTTTCAGTAGAGCTATGATTTCTTTTAGCTTAGGTAAGTAGGCTTTTTCCAAAGCTTCTTTCCAGAGCAATGGTATGGCTGTATTGTTGATATCTTGCGAGGTGAGACCAAAATGCACCCACTCTTTGAGTTTAGACATTCTGAGTTCATCTAATTTTTCTTTTACAAAATATTCGACCGCTTTTACATCATGATTTGTTGATCTTTCGGTGGCTTTCACAATCTCAGTATCCATCATCTCATAGTTTGTAACCACATTTCGGAGCTTTTTTTTGGCATTTTCTGTTAATTTGAAAAAAGAAGCTTCGGATAAAGCGATAAAATACTCTATCTCAACATGCACTCGATAGCGAATCAATGCATGTTCCGAAAAATAGTCAGCCAACGATGAAACTTGTGTACGATAGCGACCATCTATAGGGGAAATAGCTGTCAAGGGACTTAACATATAAAAAAATATTTGACCGCAAATGTAATCAAAGCAATTGTATGCAGGTATATTTGTTGCCTTTTATGGATAAAATACGTGTTGGGGCTGTCAGTTATTTAAATACTAAACCATTTTTGTATGGGATAGAACAGAGCGAAGTAAAGCAGGAGATAGCACTTAAAGTAGACTATCCATCCAAACTGGCCGCCAGCCTTCAGCGCAACGAATTGGATCTGGCCCTTATTCCGGTGGCAGCACTTTCCGGTATAGATGAGGCAGATATCATTACAGACTTCTGTATAGGCTCTCAATCTCAAGTAGCCTCTGTGTGCCTCTTCAGCCATGTTCCTATTGAAGATATACAACATATTTTTCTTGACTATCAGTCACGTACCAGCGTTACTCTATTGCGAATATTGCTGCGCGATGTATGGAAAGTACGTCCTATGCTATACGATGCACCAGAGGATTTTATAGAGCAGATAAGTGGCAAAACTGCCGGCGTCATTATTGGCGACAGGGCATTGGAGCACTATCATCGATTTCCTTATCGATACGATTTGGCGGAGGTATGGCACGAATATACGCGTATGCCCTTTGTGTTTGCCGTGTGGGTTAGCAATAAGGTATTGCCTTCAGCCTTTGTTGCAAAATTGAATAAGGCGTTTGAGTATGGAGTGCATCACATCGATGATATCCTTGCACAAATGCATTATCCTCACTATGATTTGGCTACCTATTTTAAGCAAAATATTGACTATCGGCTCAATGAAGATGCCCGCAGCGGTATGAAAATGTTTACAAGGCTGATGGCTACTTTATAAAAGAGGGGAGCGCATCTTTCGTTCACTCATCAGCAACTTCCTGCTTTCCATTGCTATCTCTCTGCGGCTCACACACACAGTCCAGGGGCAGAGAGGATATCCATTGCAATCAGGGCTAGTTTTCATCGTCATTTTCTATTATGATCAGTCTGTCCACGAGTGTGTGATCTGGTGCTCAAGGGTGTAGCAACTGCGTAGTATGTCGGAGGATTTAGTCTTATTTTAGCTTGTCGGATGAACCTTATTGTAATGCGATAGGATAAGCTTCTCGATTCATCAGGGTAAGCCACGTAAGTAGCGTGAGGGATAGCAGCGGATATCCTCTGCCGCCCCCAGGGCGGTAGAGATAGGAGCGAATAGCCCGACCCGCAGGGGCACGCCCAAAATGTATTAGATTGATGATCCTTTTAGGGCTTGTGCTACGGCTATATCCATGACTCGCTCTGCATAGGGTGAAGAGATTTCGTTGAGCTTAGTCGTAGCGGCAAGAATAGCGTCTTTGTTTTGATCCGCGATGGCTTGCTTGAGAGTGGCGATAGCCTCTTGTGTGGCGTTCCACTCGTCGGGGGTGATATGAGCTTTATGTTTGTTGATAAAGTTTTCGGACAGGCTAATCATTTGATCGGCTTCGGTGCTGGCTTCAACCAATGAGCGGGTGTAGATGTCTTGCTTCGCGTGCGTGATAGAATCGAGGAGCATGGTTTCTACTTCTTGGTCGCTGAGGCCATATTGTGGTTTTACGTCTATTTGTTGTTCTACACCGCTTCTGAGTTCTTTAGCTTTTACTTTCAAAATACCATCTGCATCTATTACAAAACTGATTTCTACTTTGGGCAGTCCTGCGGGCATAGCGGGTATGCCTGTGAGAGAGAACTGTGCCAGTTTACGATTATCTTTTACGAGATCTCTTTCGCCCTGAAATACGGCGATTTGTATACCTGATTGACCATCTTTTTGTGTAGTGTATTGGCGAGCCGCTTTGCAAGGGATTTTGGTATTGCGGGGTATAAGTACATCCATGAGTCCGCCCATTGTTTCAATTCCAAGGCTGAGAGGAGTGATATCGAGAAGGAGTGCATCTTGCTGGTTGCCGGCAAGGATATCTGCTTGTATGGCTGCACCGAGGGCTACTACTTCGTCGGGATTAACTTTGTCGTAGATTTCTTTACCAAAAAAGGCACTAACTTGTTTTTTTACTAATGGTACACGGGTGGAGCCGCCTACCATCACTACTACATCGATATCTTGAGGTGAGAGTTGTGCGTCGTGCATGGCTTGTCGGCACGAGGCTATAGTTTGCTCAACGAGTGGGCTAATGAGCGATTCGAAATCTTGCTTGTGGATAATTATGTCGTTGTGTAGGTAAGTAAATGTGTATGTATCGGTGCTGCTGAGTGCTTTTTTGGCTTCTTCGGCTTGGAGTCGAAACCATTGTATTTTGTTTTTGTCGAGTTGGATTGTGTTCCAAGATTCGTGGCATTGTGTAATCATATGATGCATGAGCGCTCGGTCAAAGTCGTCGCCACCTAAGTAGGTATTGCCATGGGTGCTTAGTACATCAAATATGCCATCGGTTATACGCAGGATAGAGATGTCAAAAGTGCCTCCTCCGAGGTCGTAAACGGCGATAGTGTTGGACTCGGTTTGTTTCACGCCCAAACCATAAGCGAGACTGGCAGCAGTGGGTTCGTTGATAATACGAAGTACTTCTAATCCGGCAAGTTTGCCTGCATCGCGGGTAGCTTGTCGCTGTGCATCATTGAAGTAAGCGGGGACTGTGATCACACATTTGTTTACAGGCATTTTGAGTACGTGTTCGGCGCGGGTTTTGAGTTCTTTCAGAATATAAGAAGAAAGTTCTATGGGGCTGTAAAAGGTATCTCCTACTTGTATAGAAACGAGCCGGTCGGTATCATCATCCAAGATTTTGTAAGCAAGCTGTTGTGCGGAATCTTGAATGTCCTTGTAGGATTTGCCGAGTAGTCGTTTGACGCTGTATATGGTATTGGAAGGGTCTTTTTGGAGATATTCGCGTGCTTGGTTGCCAATGTGCAGTTCGCCATGAGTACCAAAGTGTATGATGGATGGTACTAGGCTGGTCTGATCTATGTCTTTGAGTGCAATGGGTTGTCGGGTATCGGGGTGAATGGCTGCAACGAGACTGTTGGTCGTACCAAGGTCTATGCCTACTATGATTTCTTGTTGCTGAAGGGAGCCGGTGGCTATATTGATAGCTATTTTTGCCATGGAATCAATGAATTAGGTTGCAATGATAATACACAATGTAGAATCATGTGGATATACATTATTTATAGTACCCAATAATGATAGGGTGTGGTATTGATTTGGAGTGGTGTATATGTTTACGAGTCCATTTTGGGGACTCTGTTGGCTGGAGAATTGGGGCCTTGCGGATTATTTTTTTTGGGTCTGAAGGAATTTGGATTTTTAGGTTTAGGTCCGGAAA
>DAIUCL010000204.1:0-3787 GCA_036846185.1 Chitinophagaceae bacterium | reverse complement strand
GAATAGATTTTAGGTCTTCAACAGTCATGAGCCCTTTGCCTATGCCCCTTTGGTTTGTAACGACGATTATGAGTTGGAAAGTTTGATTGAATTTATAAAAGTTTTCTGCAAGGTTTGGATAAAGGACTAGTTCCTCTTTGTGACGGATGTAATCCAGGTGTTTTTCGATATTGATAACGCCATCTCGATCGAGAAATAAGGTCCAAGAAGGGTCGATATGTGTGAGCAATGTCATGAGTGAGTTTGATTAAATAGGGCAGGTATTTCAGTTTGTGCCCTTTCGAAATCGGTCGGTATACCGATGTCTATGAAGTAAGAATTGCTGATATAGGCATACATGTCTCTTTCGGTTATCATTTTTTCGAGATATTCTTTTTCGAATGAGAATTTTTGGGGGAATGGGATATTCAAGAAGGAATTTTTGTAGATGCAATAAATGCCTCCATTGATGAGCCCATTGCCATCGGTTTTTTTTTCTTCAAATGAGCATATTTGTTCTTCCTTGTTGATGTGCACTAGACCGTATCTATCGGTATTGGACATGGGTTTTAGGGCTATGGTGCAGTCAGCCATCTTGTTTTGCTGGATTTGCAACATGGTATCGAAGTTGACATCAAAAAAGGTATCGCCGTTGACAACAAAAAAGTCTTCGGTGTCGGAGTAGGGCAGTGCATTCAGTATTGCACCGCCGGTGCCCAGGGGTTCGGACTCTTCTGCAAAGTCGAAAGCGAATTTAAATTCATCCCGGTGACTCATGACGTATTCTTTGACCATATTGCCTTTATAGCCGATTGAGAAAATGACTTTGCAAAAGTGATAAGCGGATAATTGCTTGGCGAGATAGTATAAAAACGGCTTTCCGTTTATATCGGCTAGGCATTTAGGGCGGTCAGATACGACGCCTTGTAGTCGGGTGCCCATGCCTCCGGCTAGTATGATGCAGTCTCTATGCATGTCCGAAGTAGTTTTCTTCTACTAATTGGCAAATGATGTGACCCAGCATGATATGAGATTCTTGAATGCGAGGGGTATCCTTGCTAGGTACTTCGATTAAGAAGTCGGATATAGGCTTCATGGAGCCTCCTCCTGATCCTGTAAATCCAATGGTAGTCATTCCTTTCAGCTTGGCCGTTTTGAATGCTTCTACGATATTGCGAGAGTTGCCAGAGGTGGAAAGTCCTATGAGTATATCGCCCGGCTGACCAATACCATCTATCATACGAGAGTAGATGACGTCGTAGCTATAGTCGTTGGCAACGGCAGTAATGTAGGATGTGTTGCAATGTAGTGCTTCGGCAGGTAGTGCTTTTCGGTCGGTGTAGAATCGCCCACTGAATTCTGCTGCAAGATGTTGTGCATCGGCTGCGCTTCCACCATTGCCACAGAAGAGTACTTTGTTGCCTTGCTCAAAGGCTTTGGTGATGATATCACTGCATTCTTGAATAATCTGCAGAAGGCTATCATTTTGAAGAATATGCTGTTTGGTAGCAATGGAATCGGCTATGATGTATTTGATTTTTTCGGACATAAAATAATGGAATAGTCAAAAGTAGGATATTTTTTTGATAGCCTGATGGAGTTTATCGAATACCTCTGGCATTGAGCGCTTGTTGGTATTTTCGGGCGTTAGCCAAGTGTTGGTCATACGTTGCAGCAAAGTTGTGGTAGCCGCTAAAATCTTCTTTGGCGCAGAAGTACAAGTAGTTGTTTTGGTCTGGATTGAGTACGGCATCAATACTTTCTTTGGAGGGGGTGCAGATGGGGCCTGGAGGTAATCCGCTATGCTGGTAGGTATTGTAGGCTGAGGGGTGTGCGGTATGGATGTTTAGGATGCGTTTGAGTGCAAAATCGCCGACGGCAAATTTTACGGTGGGGTCTGCTCCCAAGTTCATGCCTATGCGATATCTGTTGAGGTATACGGCGGCTATTTTGCTTTTTTCATCTTGCTGGTTGGTTTCTTCTTCTACGATGGATGCTATGGTGATAACTTGTATGGGGCTTAGTCCGATTTTTTGAGCTTTGTGTGTACGAGAGCTATCCCAAAGTTCGGTATATGCGTTGCCGATTTTATTAATGATTTCATGGGGAGGTGCGTTCCAATAGATATAATAGGTAGCAGGTACCATAAGGGCTTGAATTTGGTGTGGAAGTATATCCCATTTAGATAAGTAAGAGGTATCGGAGAGGAGGCTGTCGAAAAGGGCTGCTTGGGGTTCAAATTTTTCATCGAGTCGGCGGATGATGTCTTTGCGTGTTCGAAATTTGTTGATGACGAAGCGTACGGGTGATTGAATGCCATTTTTAAATAGGTGAACCATTTGATAATTATTCATCCCGCCGGTGATTTCGTAGCGACCCGGGTGGACATGATTCGTTAAGTTCATCTTGGATGCCAGCCAATGAAAGTTTTCTTCATTTTTGAGTATGGCGCTGTCGTGAAGTATGGATATTAATTGTTGGTAAGTGGCTTTGGTTGGGATATACACTACTTTTTTGGCATCGTTGAATTGGGTATTAGATCGTAATATTTTCTGGTAGAGAAAGGAGAAAGTGACCGCAAGTGTCAGGATAATGACAATAGGTATTCTGTTATATTTCATGGGTCAAATGTATTGAAATATTTGTGAAAAAATGGGAGGCATTGGGGGTGGGAATGACGAATATTGAATTGGACGATGAAAGCTAGCCGAGATCGTAGCGGCATCCCCGACCTAGTGTGGCTTTTGTGAGTGGCGGGAGGGATACAGCGGAGAGCTCGACGGTAGCTGATGTGTGTTGACTGATGAGCTCCAACTATTTTAACTATTTGGTATGTAGTTTCATAGTAGATTGTATGTTTGTGTTTTCGTGAGTATGAATACAAGTTGCACTTTAAATGTGGCGGGGCGTCTGCTGAGTTTGGAGAAGCCTATCGTCATGGGTATTATTAATGTTAGTCCGGATTCGTTTTATACAAGGGGGAAGTATGAAGGGTTGGAGCGGATATTGGCTGAGTCAGATAAGATGTGCAATGATGGGGCTACTATTATAGATATAGGTGGTATGAGTACCAGACCGGGAGCAAGCGAAATCGGTTTGCAAGAGGAGGTGGATAGGGTTGTGCCTGTGATAGAAGCCATTCGAAGGCAGCATAAAGACGTCGTACTATCAATAGATACTTATCGGAGTAAGGTAGCAGAATATGCCGTAGAGGCTGGTGCTACTATGATTAATGATATCAGTGCTGCCACTACGGACGCTGCAATCATAGATATAGCTGTGCGAAATAATATACCTTATGTAGCGATGCATATGCAGGGGAGGCCGAGTACCATGCAGCTTAATCCAGTGTACGAAAACGTGGTAGAGGATGTGCTGTCTTTTTTTGCCGAAAGAGCAAGGTACTTTCATTCTCGTTCTCTTTATGATTGGATTTTGGATCTGGGTTTTGGTTTTGGTAAAACGCTTGCTCACAATTATAGTTTAATGAAGCATTTGCAAGACTTTGGCGTGTTGGGGCGACCCTTGTTGATTGGGGTTTCGCGAAAGTCTATGCTCTGTAAGCTGTTGGATATCACTCCCGATGAATCACTCAATGCTACTACGGCATTGCATATGTCGGCCTTGCATGGTGGTGCTCGTATACTCAGAGTCCATGATGTAAAGGAAGCAATGGAGTGTATACAAGTCTTCAATGCACTGATGGAGAGCGAATGATAAGCCCTCTTCCCATAGAAATACAGCTATGCTAATATGGGTTCATTGTGAGTGGAATTGAGGGGCGATTATAGTGAATAATTAATAGTAA
>DAIUCL010000203.1:0-3797 GCA_036846185.1 Chitinophagaceae bacterium | reverse complement strand
TAGTGAATCTGTTAAGAAATGAAGAATATACACCTTTAAAATCTGATATTGCTGTATGCTAAGATAAAACCATTTTATGAAATTACAATTGTACTTTTGTATAAGATAGTATTGATATAGTTTTGTAAGAACATTTAAACTCAATTATCAAAAGGTATTCCCTTTTAAGAAATAACTACTGATATAGTCCAATAATTAAGAACACAAAGAATGGATAAATATATAGAAACATTTACTACATGGAATGATATGGCATTATTATATCAAGACAAATTTATGAATATAGATTTGTACAATGAATCATACGATTTCATCTGTAGATACATTAATAAAAATAACGCTAAACTTTTGGAAATAGCTTGTGGTCCGGGCAATATCACTAAGTACCTACTATCAAAACGACCAGATTTTGACATCATGGGAATTGATATTGCTCCGAATATGATTGAATTAGCGAAAAAAAATAATCCAACTGCTTATTTTACGGTTATGGACTGCAGACAAATCCATTTATTGCATAAAAAATTTGACGGGATCATCGCAGGGTTTTATATCCCATATCTTTCCAAAGACGAATGCGATCATTTTCTAACGAATACCTATAACTTATTAGAGGATAATGGTATTCTCTACTTTAGTTTTGTAGAAGGCTACCCCAAAGATTCTGAGTTCAAAAACGGTCCGGCAGGTCGTGTTTTCTTTAATTATCATTTGCTGGATCATCTCATTTCAAAATTAAATTTTTTGTCGTTTTCTGACATAAAGATTCTTAAGGTGCCATATAAGGTTTCTGATATTGCATCTGATATTCACACTATTGTTACTGCCTCAAAAATCAATAATCAACATATTATTTGATCCTTTGCCCCTGAAAATGATTAAGAATTATGCATTAACAATATAGAGATAATATTTGTGGTGATTTGGAGATTTCAACTAATGGTATTCTATAAATCACAAGGAGAAGTGTAGGCTTCCTCAAAAATAGCAAACTCCCAAGTGATAGACTGGGGCGTTTTGATTATTCCATGTTCAGCGTATAATAGCATTTGTATATAGAGGTATTAAAAGTTCATTTTCTTGCTAAATTTATAGTAAGTTTAAATACCCTATTCAGTGACTCTTGAGGCTCCATTTCTTGAAGAATATATAACATGAAAAAACCCGAACATTAGTTCGGGTTAAGAGAAACGGTTGTGAAATTGCTTAGCGCAAAAACAACATTTCACGGTATTTGGGTAGAGTCCATAGCTGGTCATCAACTATCAATTCCAATTTATCTGCATGATATCTAATTGACTCAAAGTATGGTTTCACTTTGTCGCAATAAGCAAATGCTCTCTCATGCATACTGCTGATATTATTCGCAAATTTACGAGCTTCAATCATCTCCTCCACTTGTCTACTGATTTCATTGATATGACGGGATATCACTGATATGATTTTCACTTGTGATGCATAGGCTTCATCACCTAATCCTATTTCTTTTAATCCTTTCACGTTTTGAATCAGTTCATTTTGGTATTTGAGAGCAGCAGGCAGTATTGAATTGCTACACAAATAACCTAGCATACGCGCTTCAATCTGCAATTTTTTGACATATTCCTCCAGCATGATCTCATGGCGGGCTTCTAACTCAAGTTCCGTAAAAATTTTATGAGATTCAAATAGTTTTTTGGCGGGTTCAGTTGCAAATACATCCAGTGCACGTGGAGTATCTTTAAAGTTGTTGAGACCACGACGAGCGGCTTCTTCAGCCCAAGCATCACTGTAGTTGTCTCCTTCAAAACGAATGTGTTTGCTTTCAGAGATATACTTACGGATGATGTGAAGGATCGCTATTTCTTTCTTTTCGCCTTTTTCGATTAGTTCGTCTACTTCTTTTTTGAACGTAATAAGTGTGTCAGCCATGATGGTATTGAGTATAGTCATAGGCCAGGCACAGTTGGCAGTGGAGCCTACCGCTCTAAACTCAAATTTGTTGCCTGTAAAGGCGAATGGACTGGTACGATTACGATCAGTATTGTCCATTAGCAACTCAGGAATATGTTTGTGAATATCCATTTTGAGTATGACTTCGTCTTGCTCTGTAAACTTGCCGGTCACACGTTGTTCTACTTCGTCCAATACTTCACTGAGGTACTTGCCTACAAATACAGAGATGATAGCCGGAGGTGCTTCATTAGCTCCCAGGCGATGATCGTTGGTAGAAGAAGCTATTGACGCACGGAGCAAATCAGCATGTTGATGAACGGCTTTGAGGACATTTACAAAGAAGGTTAAGAACATTAGGTTGGTTCTAGGCGTTTTGCCGGGAGCCAAAAGATTAATTCCGGTATCGGTTGCCAAGCTCCAATTGTTATGCTTACCACTTCCATTGACGCCTGCAAAAGGCTTTTCATGCATCAATACTTTCAGCTTGTGTCGCTTAGCTACACGTTGCATCACATCCATCAGGAGTGAATTGTGATCTACTGCGATATTCACTTCTTCAAATATAGGTGCACACTCAAACTGTGATGGAGCGACTTCGTTGTGACGAGTACGAAGTGGAATACCTAATTTGTAACATTCTTGTTCAAAATCTTGCATGTAAGCAAACACTCTCTCCGGGATAGCGCCAAAGTAGTGATCTTCGAGCTGCTGACCTTTGGCAGGGGTATGCCCTATCAGTGTGCGGCCAGTAGCAAGAATATCGGGGCGCGCATTGGCCATAGACTCTTCTATTACAAAATACTCTTGCTCCCAGCCTAGTGTAGGGGTAACACGAGTGATGTTTTTGTCAAAATAATGACACACATCAAGAGCGGCTTTATTGACAAGGTCTAATGCTTTAAGTAAAGGTGTTTTGGTATCGAGCGATTCACCACTGTACGATATAAAAATGGTAGGTATACAGAGTGTTTTGCCTTCGGCCTGCTCTATGATAAATGCAGGTGATGATGGATCCCATGCGGTGTAGCCTCGGGCTTCGAAAGTGGCACGAATACCACCATTTGGAAAACTAGACGCATCGGGTTCTTGCTGAATAAGTGCATCGCCGTCAAATAATTCCAGAGCAGAGCCATCACTTTTGATTGTAAAAAAAGAATCGTGCTTCTCGGCGGTAGCACCGGTCAAGGGCTGAAACCAGTGTGTAAAATGGGTGACGCCTCTATCCATAGCCCAGGCTTTCATACCGGAGGATATTTGATCTGCCATTTTACGATCAATTTTGGATCCTGATTTGATTGAGTTCATAAGGCTTTTGTAGGCCTCGTCGCTAAGATACTCCCTGGCCACTTTGCCGGAAAATACATGTGAGCCAAAAAAGGAGGTAATTTTTTGACCACCGTAGCTTCGGATATCTGTATTAGTTTGGGTGATTTGCTGAATCGCATCAAAACGCAAGTTGCTCATTGGATATATATTTTTTTTGCAAATGTTTTATTTTATTTACTATGGCGCAAGTTTTTTTATGCATTTTTTCAAAAAATAACATATTAAATAAATATACATTTATTTATTACTGCTCAATTTTGAAACTGAAATTTCTGGATTGCTCAATAAAGTTTCAGACGATGAGCTATAGCCGAGATCGCAGCGGTATCCTCCCTGATTTGTGCTGAGATAGGCAGGGAAGGCTCAGGGAGATACAAGCGGAGAGCTCGACTACAGCTGATTAACATACATCTGATGAGCTCCAAAAGCTATTATTATCTTTCTGATTTAGACGATGAAGTGAACAGACTAGCACTTTGTTATTTATTGTATCCTATCAAGAAAAAAAATGAATACTTATACACATCGTTATACAT
>DAIUCL010000202.1:0-3840 GCA_036846185.1 Chitinophagaceae bacterium | reverse complement strand
GTATACATCAACACTATTGACCGCATCGGCATTGAATACACTGAAAAAACCAAATAAATGACTTGCATTATAAACCGGAATCCCATCTAGCAAAATCAAATTTTGATCAGGCCCTCCACCTCTAACATAAATTCCGGTTTGCCCCTCACTACCTGCTTGAATACCGGGTAGCAACTGTATAGACCGAAGAATATCTACTTCTCCCAAAAATGCAGGAAGTTTTTTGAGCGTGGCCACCGACAGTTCTATTTTACTCATTTGAGTACTTTCTTGGATCGGTGCCGATTTTTTGGACTTTATGACGACTTCTTTTGTGAAAGTTTTTGTTTTTAATGTAAAATCAAGTTGGATAGACTTGTTGGCCATGACATTACTGGTATCTGCCTCATAGCCCAAATAGGAGGAGACAAGTGCTACGGACTCCTCTCTAATGGGTATTGAAATAGAATAAAACCCATAGTTGTTAGTATGTGTCCCTACTTTGAGTGAAGGGATATATACCGTAGCGCCAATCAGGCGCTCGCCTGTTCTGTCGTCGTGTACAAATCCACTAAGTGTAATCGTAGGCTGAGCAAAGACACTACCCAAAGACCATAAAGAAAGAAAAAGACAAAATAAATATTTCATATATAGAACCTAACACAAATGTAGAGCACAAGGTTCAAATAGGATTACTATTTTGACTGATGGTTATATTATCATTTTGTAGGCAAGTATCACCTATCAGAGGACTAATATAGCATAGCAAATTTTTATATCAAATCCTCGCGAATAGTTTTGCCATACTTCCGGTTATAGTACATAATATTTACCTACTTATAATACATACGTTCAGCAAAAAATACACCTAACTTTGCTGTCGATGAAAAACGAACATTCTGTACCAAAACCCATTGCCTATTGGTTGTTTCTGGGTGTTTTCATGCTGATGATACAAGTTTTACTAGGAGGCATAACCCGTCTCACCGGTTCGGGTCTCTCTATCACTGAGTGGAAGCCCATATTGGGTGCCCTACCTCCTTTCAATGAGCATGACTGGCAAATAGCCTTTGCCAAATACAAAGCAATTGCCCAATATCAATATCTCAACAGCGATTTTAGCATGAGCGATTTCAAGTTCATCTATTTCTGGGAATGGTTTCATCGCAATTGGGCTCGATTTATCGGCATTGCATTTATTATTCCATTCTTCTGGTTTTGGTACCGAAAAATGCTCACTCGCTCCATGCTTATGCCACTACTCACCCTGTTTTTGCTTGGTGCTGCTCAGGGATTTATAGGCTGGATCATGGTAGCTAGTGGGCTCAATGCCGAGAATCTGTATGTAAGTCACATACGACTTGCCATTCATTTTATATCTGCCATGGTACTCATAGGAGCTACCTATTGGTATGGACTACAAATCTTTATCCAGCCATCACAACGTAGTCCGCACAAATCCTTATACCAATTCACACTACTACTACTTATTCTATTAGTTATACAACTGATCTATGGTGCATTCATGGCAGGAATGAAAGCAGCTACCGTGGCACCCACATGGCCTCTCATCAATGGCGATTTTATACCCCCTTCTTTTTTCACAGTGCACATCACCAATCATCCCATTAGTATCCATGTCATACATCGAATGCTGGCCTATCTACTTTTTATACTTATCATAGGATGGTATATCAAAGCCAAAAAAATTTCGAATGCACCACTTTTTGCACAATACCGTTGGATTCCGGTAGTGCTCACCATATCGCAATTAGTACTAGGTATCGTCACGGTATTATTATCCACTCAGCTGGCACGCAACAGTTTTGGCCCATTCGAGTGGGTTGCCCAGCTGCATCAGCTCACTGCTATGCTCCTTGCCATGTCCTTACTTTGGTCTTTATTTATGCTCAAACCCATCCGAGAGTAACACTTCCAAATTCAGTTTAAATACATTTTTTGGGAGCTCATCCAAATAGCTTTCTTCTGCCACTTCTCGCTATCCGCTCCTATGCGCCTTCGCAAGCTTCAGCGCATATCCACTACTATCGAGGCTATATTTCGAGGTCATATTCTTTCTTCAGCCACCTAGAGTGCCTTGCAGTTGCACGGTGTTAAGATGCCTTATCATACTTTCCCTCATCCCAATATCCCCAATTCAGGGTATATACCAGAACAATAGGAATCAGTATTTTTGTGCAAAACAATCTCACATGAAACCAATCTTTACCTTATGCTACCTTCTTATCATGGCTAGCACCACTGTATTAGCTCAGAGTGCAGGCTACACACTACGAGCTGTAAGCCGCTACATGCCTAATGGCGCTACTCCACCCGTTTATGCCATTATGGACTCTACCGTCTATTTTGACTATGCTGGTACTACTACCCAAGATATCGCCAATTCGAGCGTGTCGGTATCCGAAGATTCGGCTGCAGTATACGAAGCTTCAGTGGGCCCATTGGAGCGCCATCGTGAATGGAAAATTGTAAAGCAAGTCGGAAATCCATTGCGAAGACTTACGTATGACATGAATGCCTATGTACCCGGCACCACTACCCTTGCACAAACCCGCCATTGCGACTATTATATCAACTCTAATGGGGAATATGATTCCGTTCGTTGTGTAACCACCGATGTCTTTCAAGCCGGATCACCTTACCTCGACACTAGAGTACTGTACCACTTCAATGCGCAGAATCTGGTGGATACGCAAAATGCTCTTTACTATATGAATACAGGTCAAGTAAGTAATTCATTCAAAATCGCTTATGAGTACAATGCGGCTGGCAAGAATACCGCTGAATGGTTTTATAGCAGCAACGATGGCATTCTATACACTCCATTCTTCAAAAATGAGTATTATTATAATTCCAACCCCAATCCCGATTCTACTCGATCGTATTCGTATATAAACAATAATTGGCAAGTCACTGGCAAATCTATATTGCTATACAATGCCTCCAACTATCTTGTAGAAACTCAAGGCTTTTCATATGACGCACTCACTCAAACTTACTCTCTTTCAAATATCGTACATCGTATGCTTTCGGCCTCCAATACATTGGATACGGCTTACACGGCTTCTTGGAACGCAAGCTTGAATCAGTTTGATACTATTAGTAAGTTTGCGGCCACGTACGATATGGCCAATGTATTATTAGAACACGTGTATCAATATGACTATAATACCACCACTAATAGCTGGCCTACTATGCCTACAAATGGCTCCAATTATTATTACAGCTTGGTATCAAATGTGTCAAATACTGATAACCCGCAGCAAGATATGCAGTTGTACCCCAATCCAGTATCTGATGTATTGTATACCGCTTGTCAGGATCCTTTGATTGTATATCATATCTATTCACTCGATGGTCGTTTGGTACAGAGAGGGTCTATTATGCAAGGTCATAGAGGTATTAATGTATCTTCGCTTAGTGAAGGTATGTATATGATAGAAATTACTGGCGACAAGCGATATGGCATCAAGCCTTTTATAAAACGCTAGTGATAAGAGCCGTATAGTGTCCAGGATATATGTGCGATGAGATATTGCTTGATTCAAACTCGTACTACTCGTGTCCACCAGGTGTAGAAACTACGAAGTACAGAGTGCTCAATATGGGCTAAGACGATGACGAATAGCCTCGATAGTAGTGGATATAGGCAGGAGCTTGCGGATGCCTATAGCAACGGATAGCGAGAAGATAGCTGAGAAGTGATTGGATGATGCGCTCCAAAAAACATACAGAGTGTTTGGTGAAACTATTTAGATTTTAGAAGCCGGATGGAATGAAATTGGTTTAATGTTTATCCGTAAAACTACCTAATTGAACCAAGCAGATGCAAGAACTGCA
>DAIUCL010000201.1:0-3877 GCA_036846185.1 Chitinophagaceae bacterium | reverse complement strand
TTAAGTTAATAATTTCTACAATTTTGAACTGTATGAAAAAAACAGCCAAGTACCTTATGCTTATTAACATTTTTACTAACTGAAAAAAAGCAATAAAGATTACCTTTGTAAAATGTATACTAGACATTCATTCCGCCTACTTTTTGCATTGATTATTGCCACGAATCCTCTAATCGCTCAAGTTCAAAATGCAAAAGACATTTTATCAAAAACGATCGATACCTACCAGAGATACCAATCCACACAGTACACAATCTCCTACTTACAAAAGTACTTTGATGATAGAGATACTATAAAATTAAACGGCCAGTGCATTTTGGTTCGTGAATCCAATGACACTTTATTTGGTGGATATGTTTATCTCAAAACTAATCAAGGTGACGAAAAATTATATGACCTCAAAAATATCTATGTCGCTAACGAAGATAGCAACTCCATCATGTTATTTGACGCCCATGACCAACAAGAATTTGCTATCACAGGAAATACCTCCGGCGAAATGATCAACATCTTTTTTTTAAAACCAAATAAACTCAAAGATTATATTCTCAACAAACAAAACAAAGTAGAACTCTTTGAAAAACATCCCAAATCAAATACCCACCACTTAATCAAAATCAGTATGCCTAATGATGGCGAGTTTACCAACTTTTCACGTATGCTTTGGATTAATAAGCAAACTTCACTCATAGATAAAATGAATTTTCAAGCCCAATTTCAACAACAAATACAATACAATCAATGGGATATTTCGTACACCTCATTTGACTCCTTAAGAGTGTCCAATATCATTGAATCATTTCACAACAAAACAGCCAATTACCGAAAAGAAAAATATGAAAAACCAGGAGAAGAATATTACGAACTACTTTCTGTAGGTACAGTAGCACCCAACTTTACAATGACTAATATACTTTCCGATAAAAAAATAGAATCAAACGATTTGCTCGGAAACATCATAATCCTTGACTTCTTCTACAAAGCTTGCCACCCCTGCCACAAAATGATTCCTACACTCAAAAATATTCATACAAAATTTTCTGACAAAGGTGTACTCGTTCTTGCGCTCAATTCCAAAGACAATAAAAATGAACTAACCCGTAAAGACTTGAATGAGTATCTTACTACCAATACGGTTTCCTACCCCGTCATGTATATCGACCCTCTCTGCGAACAGCAATACAAGGTCAAGGTATTTCCAAGCCTATACATTATTGGCCGCGATGGCAAAATCGCCTATAGCCATCTCGGTTACGAAGAAAATATCGAAGAAATCCTAAGTAAGCAAATTGAACGCTTGCTCAAATAGTCCTTACTCACAGTGGAAGCATAATATTTTGCAACATTACATTTCAGTAAAGACTAATTCATTATAGGGGCTGTCATCCATCGTACTATAATAAACGAATTACCATCCCTTACGGGGTACCGTCTCCTATGAGCGCTTCGTTGCTCTTCGCTTCATAGGAGACCAAGCCCTCCAGGCATGGCAGCCGCCCGGCCCACATACTAGATTCAGCACTCTGAGCGAAAATGTATATCGTTAAAAAATTTGAATTCAAAAACGACAAAAAAAATGCTACCAACCAGTGATAGCATATGAGAAGCGGAGACGGCGAGATTCGAACTCGCGATACACTTTAGGCGTATACACACTTTCCAGGCGTGCTCCTTCAACCACTCGGACACGTCTCCATTTTTTAAGTGGGTGCGAAAGTACGCTATTTTTTAGACTTCAAAAAGATTTAACGCATTTTTCGACGTAATCAAAGCTACTTGCTCTACACTTTCGCCTTTCAAATCGGCCAAAGTATTGGCCACATGGGTAATGTAAGCACTCTCATTGCGTTTTCCTCTGTGCGGCACCGGACTCAAATACGGGGCATCCGTCTCTAGTACAAGATGTTGCAAATCTATTTTTTTTACCACCTCTTGCAAACCTGCTTTTGGATAAGTCACTACCCCACCTATTCCCAAAAAAAAGCCCATATCTATAATTTTTTGTGCGGTTTCGTAACTCCCCGAAAAACAATGAAACACGCCTCTAACTCCCTGTGAAACATATTCTTTTACAATCCGTATCGTATCTTCGGTAGCCTCTCTCATATGGATGACAATAGGTAATTTTAATGCAATGCTCCACTCTATTTGTCGTCGAAATACCATCTGCTGCTCAGCTACAAATGTTTTATCCCAATAGTAATCCAACCCAATTTCTCCGACAGCTGCAAAAGACCTTTTGAATAACCATTCTTGCACTACAGCCAACTCCTGCTCCACTTGCATATTGACATAGCATGGATGCAAACCCATCATCGCAAAACAATGATCAGGCCATTTTTGCTCTACTGCCAACATAGACGATATCGTACTGCTATCACAATTGGGTAAATAAAATCGTTCTACCCCTTTGGTCATAGCCTCAGGAATTAAGGTATCAAGATCCCCTACTAATTTTTCATCATACAAATGTGTATGCGTGTCTATCAACATCATAATATGCAATTATCTAAATTCCCAACCTATGTCTTTTCTATAATATTTACCTTCAAATTCAATACGCGCTGCGGAGGCCAATGACTGTTCCAATGCGTCGACTAATGAATCTGCAAGTGTAGTGAGTGCTAATACCCTACCTCCATTGGTGATGATACGATTTTCTGTATCTAAGCTGGTACCTGCATGATATACTGTAGTTCCATCCACTACGTCCAAACCCTTTATCTGATATCCTTTGGCAAATGATTCGGGATACCCCCCACTCACCAGCATTACAGTAGCTGCATGCTTAGTATTATGCTCAATAGAGCTAGTATACAATTGCTGCTCTTTCAGACTGAATAACAGTGGTACTATATCACTCTTTATTCTAGGCACCACGACTTCTGTTTCCGGATCTCCCATTCTACAATTATACTCTATCACATAAGGTTCATCATCCACCTTTATTATTCCAAAAAACACAAAGCCTTTGTAATTTATCTGCTCCTTCTTCAGGCCACCTATAGTTGGCTTTACAATCTTGTCAATTACTTTTTGATAGAATATATCATCCATAAACGGCACAGGCGATATAGCCCCCATACCACCCGTGTTTAGACCAGTGTCACCTTCGCCTATTCGTTTATAATCTTTGGCAGAGGGCAACATCAAATAACTCGCCCCATCGGTGAGAGCAAAACATGAACATTCTATTCCTTTCAAAAACTGCTCTATGACCACTTTTGAAGAGGCTTCCCCAAATTTTTTGTCACGCATCATATACTGTATTGCCTCTTCGGCCTCCTGGTGAGTATTGGCTATCACTACCCCTTTACCGGCGGCTAATCCATCGGCCTTTATCACTACCGGAAGCGTATGCGACTTTACATACTCTGTAGCTTGCTCCCATTCTTCTGCCAAAAACTCTCTATAAGAAGCTGTTGGTATTTGATACCTCTTCATAAATTCTTTTGCATACGACTTGCTTCCTTCGAGTAATGCACCCATACGTGCGGGCCCTACCATATGAATATGTGCCAGACTCTCTTGTTCAAAAAAATCAACGATGCCATTCACCAATGGGTCTTCCGGGCCCACCACGACCATGTCTATCTTATTATCTTTACAAAATGTAGCGATTTTTTCAAAATCATTTACCGATATAGGCACATTTTTGCCACATGATGCAGTGCCGGGATTTCCGGGGGCTATATATAATTCCCGACACCAATCACTTTCAGAGATTTTTTTGGCTAGTGCATGTTCTCGTCCACCACTGCCCAACAACAAAATATGTTTCATCTTGCGAAGATAAGTTGCTTCATATATAACACAAATTCCATATATTTTATAGTCCAAATAATATCTAATAAAACGTATTCATATTCACTAAAAG
>DAIUCL010000200.1:0-4000 GCA_036846185.1 Chitinophagaceae bacterium | reverse complement strand
CCTTTGGGCAGCCGGGTTCAGATCTATTATTGTCTGATTTTGGAAAAAATGATAAGCCCCAAATTTCTACAGGTCGCTTATCTGCTTTCAATGCAGTTGATGTTAGTGTTTACTTGGAAAAAGTAAAAGAATATGAAAATGTAAAACGATCAACGAATGTACCCGCCTCTTCCAAAATGTGGATGAAAAACGTTTTGCATATTGCAGGGGCAACTGATTCAATTCAGAAAATACCCATAGTAAGTGCTTTGCAACGCCAAAAAACGATTATAGAAAATCCTAACTTCGGTGGGCAAGCTAAGATAGTGGTGAAGTCGACCAATGGGGAACAAGAAATTCAGAACAGTAACACTATTGATACACTGATGAATGGGGGGGCAGGCTTAGTACAATTTTTTGGTCATTCATCTGCATCTACAATCGATTATGGACTCGACTTTCCGGAGCGATATACCAATGACAAAAAATATAATCTGATCATGGCGAATGGCTGTGGTGCTGGAAATATCTTCTTGTTTACCGGTCAGCGTTACTTGAGCGAGCGCTTTGTATTTGCACCACAGGCCGGATCTATAGGCTTCTTGGCAAGCGTCAATACCGGATTCTCCGGTTACTTGGGTTTTTATACGGATTCGCTTTACGCCCGATTTTCCAAGCTCATGTATGGCAAGTCTGTCGGTGAGCAAATGATTAATAATGTAAATGCGTTGATAAGTTTGCCCAACTTTCAAACTGATTTTTTGCTAAAAATGCATACCGAGCAGTTATTGCTCAATGGCGATCCCGCTATTAGTCTTTATTCTCCTTCTCTTCCTGATTATGCAGTAGAGTTGTCGCATGTGCAGTACACGCCCTCATTGATTCATACCGCTACCGACTCTATTTCTTTCACCGCTACATTTATCAATGCCGGTCGAGCTACAACTGACTCTGTCGATTTATTTGTTCGAAGAATTATGCCAAATGGAGTCGCCAAAACAGTCTTCTTTAAGCGAGTACCTGCGTTTTCTTACCAAACAGTTCAGCATTTCAAAGTATCGGTAATGGGTACATTGGCTGAAGGAAATAATCAATTTCAGATACATATTGACCCTCAAAATAAAATTCAAGAATTGTCTGAAACAAACAATTCGGTAAGTATCAATATTCCCATCACAGCACTAGGGGTAGAACCGATATATCCGGCTGCATTCAGTATTGTCAATCAATATCCTTTTGTGCTCAAAGCCACTACATTTGATCCATTTGCACCGTCTGCTACATACGTTATTCAAATCGATACGACGGAATTGTTTAATAGTCCGTTGTTGCGATCCACTCTAGTTAATAGTAGTGGTGGCGTATTGCAATGGCAAGCAGACATAGCAGCTCTCGATAGCACAGTATTCTATTGGCGTACAGCTCTTGATGTGGCTGATCCTCTTTGGCGTACTTCATCTTTTATCTATCTTCCTTTATCCTCTCCGGGTTGGAATCAATCTCATTATTATCAGTTTACTAAAGATCGTTATCAGTCTGTCGATTTGGATAGTGCTACTCGAAGTTTCTCTTTCGAAAATGAGCGTCGTACACTTCAAGTGCAAAATGTCTGTATGAATGGTCCTGCTCCCTTTACCTATATCTGGCCCGAATATCTTGTCAAAATAAATGGTAGTACACTTTACACCTTTGGTTGTGATCCATGGCCGGGATACTCCAGTCTTCAGTTTGTAGTGATCGATTCGCTCACGGGTAATCCATGGCTCAATACCCGACCTGATCCAGCAGTAGCTCTGGGTCGCTTCGGTAGTTTTGATCCATGCCGAATCACGAATGGCGCTATCAAAGAAGATCCATTCTTTGAATTTAGCTTTCTCAACACCGCATCTCGCAAAAATATAATGGATTTTCTCGATTCTATTCCACAAGGATACTATGTAATGATACAGCCCCGACTATGTGTAGGAGCAAGTTGCGGAACGATCAATAATGTATTTGTCAATCAGTGGAAATCTGATACAACATCGATGGGTAGTGGCGTATCGCTCTATCACAAACTCAAGAATTTTGGCTTCAATACTATAGATTCTTTGTATAGAAACAGACCCATGATACTATGGATGCGAAAAGGCGAGGCAAGCTCCATCAGGCAACATGTAGGTGCTGATATCACCGTAAAACTCTTTGGAGAGTTTGAGTATACTATCAAAAAACAAGAAGGTACTATTCAAAGCACTATCATAGGACCGGCATCAGCGTGGCAAAATTTTGTAGAGAAGTATAGCTCAGTAGAACCTATCAATACAGACGCCACATCTTATTCCATCTTCGGAGTTCGACCCGGCAGTCCTGATGTGTTCATCAGCAAGGTCATGGGAGATACTAGCTTGTCTTATATCAATGCGGCACAATATCCCTATCTTCGACTTGAAATGAATAGTGCCGATGTAGCCAATCGAACACCTTCGCAGCTTCAGCACTGGAGAGTTCATTACACACCGCTTCCTGAAGCAGCCATCTCGCTCAATCAGCGCTACGATGTAGAAAATATTGACGCTACGCATCGAAAAAAAATAACTTTTGCAATACAAAATTTAGCCGGTATTGCAATGGATAGCTTATTGATTTCTTATACTATTTTTAATGCCAACTATACCCCTGCAGCCACTTATTACCAACGTGTCAAACCCTTACCTATAGGAGATTCCATTCATGTCAGCTACGAAATAGATTTGGATGGATTTTATTCCAGTCAGTTTCTCGAAATTATGGTCAATCCACTTCTGGATCAACCCGAGCAGTTCTTGCCCAATAATCTGGCAATACGCTCCTTGGCGCTCATCGATCCTTCTCTGCCACTTCCTGTCAATCTCCATCAATTCGTGGTCATGCCCAATGGCTGTGCGGCCAAACTCTCTTGGATTACACAAGAAGAACAAAACTTCAAAGGATTTGACATAGAACGAAAATGGAAAGAAGCTCAGTACAAAAAAATCGCTTATATCGAAGCCGAAGGTGGTGAAGAAGCACACACTTATCAGTGGCTCGATGCCGAAGAGGGTAGTGGTACGCGACAATATCGGCTCAGAATGATCGATATCGATGGTAAATTTAGTTACAGTCCGGATGCCTCGATTCGACTACTATGCGAACTCACAGGTAATACACTCCGACTGTATCCAAATCCTACCAGCGACATTGCTAAGCTACACATACCTGCCGGCAATATAGAAGATATACATATCGAAATCATTTCGGCTACCGGGCAAAAAGTGTATAGTCGACTACTCGAATTCGATGGTAATGCACAAGAAATTGAATTGCCATTTTCCACCATGGCGAGTGGGCTCTATCATGTAAAAGTGCGCAGTTTTGAATACACACAAGTGTTCTCACTACTCAAGGACTAATTAAATAAACCCGGATTTTGCAGTCGAAATTTATTACTAGAGCAAACTGCTTCAAATACAAGCGTTTGCTTGATTTTTTATCTTTGATATAGCTTGCTATACCTTCTGCTAAAAAAATCTTCTCAATCAATTGTCTTTATGACATTTTGCTCTCTCACTACAATCCCAACTGCAAAATCCGGGTTAAAGTGATAGATTCCTTTAGGGGCTATCATCGCACGTTTCATCTCATCCACACATCCGTCCCCTTCAGGGTACGCTACGCTTCCGTCTTTCGCGGAGCTTCAGACCCGCTCGTGCCTCGCGGCCTTACGGGCACGGCAGCCCTTCAGCTTCGGTGCTTTATCATCACTCTCAGCGATGAAAGTATCGGATACGATCAGCAAATTCTCCGCACTTGCAGTCTTACGGTATTGTAACAACAGTGTGCGAAAAAAACAACTATGTTTTGTTGTGATTTATTTGGGTGTTATCAATTAAAAGAAATGTAAGTTCAATCGATAAGTGCAACAGGTTTTATTCCCTGTGGGGACTTCGTTTCGCTACGCTTCACTTCGTCCCCACAGGGAAAAGCTGACAAATACTACCTTTGTAATTACGACATGACAAAG
>DAIUCL010000199.1:0-4074 GCA_036846185.1 Chitinophagaceae bacterium | reverse complement strand
GAATAACTTTTGACGCAAAATATTTTATAATACTAATTTTTCTATCTATAATTGTATTGCATTAGCGCTTACTAACCCATAAATTCAAAAAAAGACCGGTACATTTTATGACACCGGTTTTTTTTATTCCTTCAAAGCCCTTTATTTGCAATGCTTTTAAGAAACAGCCTTTTTGTAAAATACATCTACTACTATTTATGACAAAAAAAAATTGTTACTACATGCGTATTATGTTTCAATCAATTTTTTGTCTATTACTTTTATATCGTACTAAAAAAAAACTTTCATGCTACACTCAATGACAGGTTTTGGTCGCAAAGAATTTTCATTACAAGACTATGCTTGCTCCATCGAAATTAAATCACTCAATGGCAAACAATTTGAACTAAATTCAAAGGTACCATCCATGCTCAAACCCTATGAAATTGACATACGAAATATAGCCCAAAAAAAATTAGCAAGAGGAAGTGTAGATCTTACCATTACACTCAAACAACATGGCAGCTCCAAACCCATGTCTGTAAATACAGATTTAGCAAAACACTATTATGAAGGTATGATGCAAATTGCAGATGATTTGAAATTAAACACAGGAGACATTTTAGCAACCTTAATGCGTATGCCCGAAGTTATCAGTCAGAGTACAGATCTTATCTCAGAAGATGAATGGAGCATCATTCGAATGCATTTGGAAGAAACTTGCGATATACTCATTTCTCATAGAAATACCGAAGGAGCAATGCTTACTCAACATATCAAAAAGAATATCGAAAAAATAGAGTCATTCAATCAAGAAGTAGAATCTTATGAAAAAAATAGAGTCTTACGAATCCGCCAAAAATTGGAAACTGCCTCTCAAGAATTGATACAAAAGACAAACGGTGATAGATATAGGCTAGAGCAAGAAATCATCTTTTACATAGAAAAAATAGACATTACAGAAGAAAGAAATCGATTGAGACATCACTGCGAATACTTTCATGAACTGATAGCTGAAAACAGTATAAGTAAAGGAAAAAAGCTTGGATTTGTGTTGCAAGAAATAGGTAGAGAAATAAATACGATGGGAGCCAAAGCTAATGATGTAGATATTCAAAAAATCGTAGTGAATATGAAGGATGAACTAGAACAAGCTAAAGAACAATTACTCAACGCCCTATAGTACCTTTGCCTTATGAAGCACATTTTGAGTCTTTTCGTATTTTTTCTATCCATCACATCATGTATCCACACTGATGTATTCGAAAAAAATGTATCTATACCCTCCCACCAATGGGATAGAAAATACCAACCAATTTTTGAATTTGATATTAAAGATACAACATCCAACTACTTATTATTCTTTACCATTCGGCATACCGATGCCTATGGCTACTCCAACATTTGGCTCAATGCAAAAACTTTTTTGCCGGGAGATACACTCCCTATCGAAACCAAAACTGAAATCACCTTAGCTCAATATGACGGCAAATGGCTAGGCAGAGGAATGAAAATGCTTGACGTATGGGAACACCAAATGCCCATGACCAAAGATGGAATCCCCTTACACTTTTCTCGTGCAGGTACATTCAAATTACAACTACAACAAATCATGAGAGAAAACCCTCTTCCTCAAGTGATGAGTGTTGGCATACGACTCGAAAAAGTCAAAACAAATTAAATATATATTCACTTTTCTACTTCCAACTATATTCTACCTTTACATCGTGCTATCAAAAATCACCACAACCGCATTAGTCAAAAAGTACAGAAACAGAACTGTAGTAAAAAAAGTGTCGGTCGAAGTGGCGCAAGGTGAAATTGTAGGTCTACTAGGACCCAACGGAGCCGGCAAAACCACAACATTCTATATGGTAGTAGGACTCATAAAACCAGATGAAGGGGACGTATTTTTGGATGGAACCGCCATTACCAAACTACCTATGTACCAACGCGCCAAAATGGGCATAGGATATCTACCTCAAGAAGCTTCCATTTTCAGAAAACTGAGCGTTGAAGAAAATATTGCCTCCGTACTTGAAATCACTGAACTGTCTGTAGAACAACAAAAAGAAAAACTCGAATCGCTCCTAAGCGAATTCAGATTGACACATGTAAGAAATAGCAATGGCGATGTACTCAGCGGTGGAGAAAGAAGAAGAACAGAAATAGCCAGAGCATTAGCTGTCAATCCAAAATTTATCCTACTTGACGAACCCTTTGCCGGAATCGATCCCATCGCAGTCGAAGATATACAACTCATAGTAGAACAACTCAAATACAAAAATATAGGTATATTAATTACCGACCATAACGTACAAGAAACACTCTCCATCACCGATAGAGCATATCTTCTTTATGATGGTAATATACTCAAATCCGGCACAGCAGAAGAACTTGCTTCAGACGAACAAGTACGAAAATTATACTTAGGTCAAAATTTTGAACTGCGTCAAAAAAAGTTTATAGAACCCCAATAGTGATTTCCATTTTAAGGCTTTTTAGTCTATCTTTACCCACTAAATTGAGAGCAACTTTGCTTATCACCTATAGGCTTATTGAGTAGATATGAACAAATTAGTCAGCCCGGCATTAAAAGGATTACTAAAACTTCGATGGAGCTCTATCGACAATTTTCTGCTGAATCCACATTCTACCCAAACTATGGTTTTCAACTCCTTGCTTCATGCAGGTCAGTTTACAGAATTTGGCAAAAAGTATCATTTCAGACATATCAATAATGTAGCAGAATTCAAAAAAGCTATCCCAATTCATGATTACGACGATCTAAAACCATATATACACCGAATGATGGAAGGAGAACCCAATATCCTTTGGAACTCCCCTGTAAATTGGTTTGCCAAATCATCAGGCACTACATCCGACAAAAGTAAATTTATACCCGTCAGCAACGAATCCCTCGAAGAAGGACATTACAAATCGGCCAAAGACGTTTTAGCACTCTACTACAGAAACTTTCCACAATCAGGTATCCTCAATGGCAAATGCCTTACTCTGGGAGGAAGCCATCAAATCAACCAACTTAATACCGACTCCTACTATGGCGACCTCTCTGCCGTCATGATTCAGAACATGTCCTACTTTACTCAACTTATTCGTACACCCGAGCTAACCATAGCACTTATGCACGAATGGGAAGAAAAGATTGAAAAAATGGCGCAAAGCACCATTCGCGAAGACGTAACCATGATCGCTGGCGTGCCCACTTGGACCGTCGTACTTATCAAAAAAATATTTGAAATCACCGGCAAAAATAACCTTCATGACGTATGGCCTAATCTGGAACTATACATGCATGGCGGTGTCAACTTTGCACCTTACCAACAACAATTTAAAAATCTCATACCCAACCTTAGAATGCGTTATCTTGAAAACTACAACGCATCTGAAGGCTTTTTTGCTGCGCAAGACATTATAGGACGAGACGGAATGTTGCTATTTCTCAACCACGGCATCTATTACGAATTTATGCCCATGGAAGAATGTGGCAAAGATCATCCATATACTCTAGCTCTCGAAGAAGTTGAAGTAGGCAAAAACTATGCACTCATCATCACCACCAACGCCGGACTATGGAGATACCTCATTGGCGACACCATTCAATTTGTATCAACCGACCCTTATCGTGTCAAAGTAAGCGGCAGAATCAAACACTTTATCAATGCATTTGGCGAAGAACTCATCGTAGACAATGCCGACCAAGCTATTGCCGAAGCCTGCAAACTACTCCACTGCTCCGTCAACGACTATACCGCTGCCCCTGTCTATTTCTCTTATCAGAACAATGGTTCCCACGAATGGGCCATAGAATTCGAAGAGCAACCAGCTGACATACAACAATTTACCGAAATACTCGACAAAACTCTCCAACAAATCAACTCCGACTACGAAGCCAAACGCCACAAAAATATAGCCCTCTCAATGCCCAAAATACACCCGGTACCAAAAGGCACCTTCAACGAATGGCTCAAACAAAAAGGAAAACTCGGTGGACAGCACAAAGTACCCCGACTAAGCAATGACAGAAATCTGCTAGAACAAATACTTGATCTGTGTAATATTATTGCTTAATAT
>DAIUCL010000198.1:0-4164 GCA_036846185.1 Chitinophagaceae bacterium | reverse complement strand
CAACTAAATTTCGAAACTAGTGGCGTACGACAACTATAATGATCAGTCTCAAGACCGAAACAATGAAACGCTTTTTAGCAAACGTTTGAAAGCCGGCAAAAAAAGAACCTATTTTTTTGATGTTAAATCAACTCGAGGGCAAGATTATTTCATCACACTCACCGAAAGTAAAAAAAGATTTCATGATGGAGGTTACGACCGACACAAAATATTTCTCTACAAAGAAGACTTCAATAAATTTCTAAAAGCGCTCACTGAAACGATCGATCACGTCAAAACAGAACTCATGCCCGATTTTGACTTTGATGCCTTCAATCACGAATACGATGAGCACGCTGAGTCTCACCCCGCAGCTCATTTTTCAGATACGTCGGAACCCATAGCTTCTTCCGAATCCGAATCGAACAACGATATCCATAGCACAGATGTGGATACTTGGTAATATTTACTTCACCTATACCTTCTTATATCCTGATACTATTATCAGGATTTTTTTTACTCACCACATCAGCATACTTTTGCAACATATAATAAATCCCCAAAGGAAATAATGAAGAAAATCCGCAACTTCTGTATCATAGCACATATCGATCACGGTAAGAGTACGCTCGCCGACCGACTACTAGAGCATACCAAAACCATCACTGAACGTCAAATGATGAATCAGGTATTGGATGATATGGATCTGGAGCGAGAAAAAGGCATCACTATCAAAAGCCATGCAATACAAATAAGCTACCTCTACAAAGGCGAAACCTATGTATTCAACCTCATCGACACTCCGGGCCATGTCGATTTCAGCTACGAAGTAAGTCGTGCATTGGCTGCCTGCGAAGGAGCACTGCTCCTCGTCGATGCCACACAAGGTATACAAGCACAGACTATATCTAACCTGTATCTTGCCATCGAAAATAATCTCGAAATCATTCCTGTCATCAACAAAATAGATATGGATGGTGCCATGATACCCGAAGTCAAAGATCAAATCGTAGAATTGATCGGTTGTAAAGAAGATGAAATACTTCTCGCTAGTGGCAAAACCGGTATCGGTATCGAAGAAATACTTAATGCCATCGTAGAACGCATACCAGCCCCCAGCGGTATACCGGATGCGCCTTTGCAAGCGCTCATTTTCGACAGTGTTTTCAATAGTTTCAGAGGTATTATTATCTATTTTAGAGTATTTAGCGGAAGTATCAAAAAAGGCGAAAAAATCAAATTTTTCAATACCGGACTCGAATATACTGCCGATGAAGTGGGCATACTCAAGCTGGGCATGGAACCCAAAAACGAAGTCTGCACCGGCGACGTAGGCTATGTAATCACCGGTATCAAAGTCGCAAAGGATGTGAAAGTAGGGGATACTATAACCAGTTTCGTCAACCCTTGTGCTGAGTCTATCAAAGGATTTGAAGATGTAAAACCTATGGTTTTTGCCGGTATCTATCCCGTCGAAACCGATCAGTTTGAAGAACTCAGAGGATGTATGGAAAAACTCCAACTCAACGACGCCTCCCTGACCTTTGAATTAGAAACCTCTCAGGCATTAGGTTTTGGTTTTCGATGCGGATTTCTGGGACTCTTACATATGGAGATTATCCAAGAGCGCCTCGAAAGAGAATTTAACCAAACCGTTATTACTACCGTACCCAACGTAAGTTTTGAAGCCTATAATACCAAAGGCGAAAAAATAATTGTCAATAACCCTACCGAAATGCCCGATGCCAGCAAGCTCGATAGCATCAAAGAACCCTTTATCAGAGCACAAATCATCACCAAACCGGATTATATCGGCAATATCATGACCCTCTGCATCGGCAAACGTGGTATGCTGATCAATCAAGGATACCTTACACCTACTCGAGTGGAACTGATTTTCGAAATGCCACTTACCGAAATCGTATTTGACTTTTATGACAAACTGAAAAGTCAAACTCGTGGCTACGCCTCTTTTGATTATCACCCCATCGATATGCGCGAAAGCGATATCGTAAAAATGGACATCTTGCTCAATGGCGATAAAGTAGATGCCTTGAGTGCCCTCATTCACAGAAGCCGAGCTCAGGATTTTGGCCGAAAACTTTGCGAAAAACTCAAAGAATTACTACCACGTCAACAATTTCAGATAGCCATACAAGCCGCCATAGGTGCCAAAGTAGTAGCTCGCGAAAATATCAGTGCTATGCGAAAAGACGTCACAGCCAAATGCTATGGTGGGGATATTAGCCGCAAACGAAAACTACTCGAAAAACAAAAAGAAGGTAAAAAACGTATGCGACAAATAGGTAATGTGGAAGTGCCGCAAGAAGCATTCTTGGCAGTCTTAAAGCTCGATGATTAATAGTAAAGCAATACTCGTAAATTAATTGTCAATACACATCAAAAAATTTTTATGTTGCCTTTTGCTTCTATATTTGCAGTATAAAATAAAATTACATGAAAAAATTAAAATCTATTCTACTTGCCGGATTGCTAACAACCGGACTTTTCACAACCACAGTTTTTACATCTTGCGACCAAGATGCTTGTAAAGATGTAGTATGCCAAAACGATGGTACTTGTACCGATGGTTCTTGTACTTGCCCTGTAGGTTTCGAAGGAACTACCTGCGAAACAGAATCTCGTACCAAATTGATCGGGTCTTACCTATTGAGCGGTACGGATAGCGATGGTGGTACTTATACCAACGTACCTGCAACAACTTCTAATTCCTCTACGAGCAAAACTAAATTTATTTTTGCAGTACCTTTGGCTGGTATAAGCTTAACTTGCACAATGACCGGTTCTAGCGCTTTCTCTATTGATCAAACTACTATCAGTGGTACTACTTTTTCCGGTAATGGTTCATTTACCGGTAATGCTATGACTATCACTATCTTCGAAAACGATGGTACTGGTACTACTACCTACAACTGGTCTGGTAACAAACAATAATTATTTTAAACATTACAACCTAAAAGCTACCCATGTGGTAGCTTTTTTATTTTTTGGAGCGCATCAGCATCACTTTACTAATCAACTGTCCCGCTTTACGCGACTACAAGCGCCTTCATGCTCAAATATTCCACAACAAGTTTGTAGTCAGCGCTTGTATCTGCTGCAATCGGGGCTAAATGTCGTCGTCTGAATTTACATCAACTTCAACCATGTATGTATTGACAGTAATTATTAGATAAGGGGATAGAATACCACATTATCAGCTATTCATTTTGCTTCGCTTGATCAAATAGGATAGAAGTATATGTTCGTAACCTTCATTGATATCTGCATCGATGATATCAATGCCAAATTGTCTGCATTTCATTTGAATAGCATCTCTGTGTTGCTTCATCTTCTCTTGATAAATGTTCTTCAGTTGATTCGAATTGACTTTGATCGAATCACCACTTTCCAAATCGATAAATTCATAAGGTCGGTTTTCGAATTCAAAATCCAGTTCAAATTTTTTGTCGTAAACATGAAAGAGTACCACCTCATGTTTGTTGTATTTCAAGTGCTGTAGTGCATCAAATAGCTCCGCTGTATCACTCACCTGATCCATCATATCGCTAAAAAGGATGACTAAGGATCGCTTGTGAATATTTTCAGCTATTTGATGGAGTATAGGAGCTACTCGGGTAGTTTTTCGTTCTTTATCAAACTTTAGAAGTTGCTCTAAATGTGTCGATAATGCTTTATAATGTACTGTATTGGATTTGCGATGGGTATGCAAATACAGTTCTGTATCGAATAAGCTCAAACCCGATGCATCAAGCTGCTTTTTGAGCAATTGCATAATGGAAGCAGCTGCAATAGCCGAAAATTGTAGTTTATTGATAGGCGAACCCTCTTTGGGAAATAACATAGAGGATGACGTATCGATCACAAACTGACATCGCAAATTGGTTTCTTCTTCAAATTTTTTGATAAATAGTTTGTCGCTACGTCCGTATACTTTCCAGTCGATATGCTTGAGATTATCGCCGGTATTGTATAGCCTGTGTTCTGCAAACTCTACCGAGAAGCCATGAAAGGGACTCTTGTGAAGTCCTATCAGAAAACCTTCTACTACCTGGCGAGCCAAAAAGTCGATGTTTTCGAGATGCTGACTGACGAATGTTTGCATAAGGCAGTAAAAATACCCAGATAATAGTAGTGAAAAAAAAAACTTTTGTTATATTTGAC
>DAIUCL010000197.1:0-4178 GCA_036846185.1 Chitinophagaceae bacterium | reverse complement strand
GTAATGTATCGATTAATGAATAAATATATGGACAACTGGCCAGAGGTATTGAGGGAGTATGAAAAAGAGCGAAAACCTAATGGAGATGCTGTACAAGATTTATCATTGCAAAATTATATAGTGATGAGAGATAAAGTTAATGACAGTTCTTACCTATTATTGCAAAAAATAGAACGAAGAATCAATATGTTGTATCCAAATCTATATTTTCCGATGTACAGTATGGTATCATTTACTGATATACCATACAGTGTAGCATTATCTAAGGGTAATAGACAAGAGAGTTTTATTGAAAAATTGATAGTTAATTATAATATTAAACTGGAAACCTCTGAAACTGAAATCGATAGCATCATTCATGATTCTATTGAAAATCTTACAAACTTATAGTATGAACACACATCGCGGGGAATTATTAAATAAAATTGATCAGAAATATGCTGCTATTGATCAAAATCCAGATGTTCATTTGGAAGGATTAATATATGCAAACCCAATTACTTATTGGGATTACATTTTACCGGAAGCTTTATTGAGCTTGCAAATACAACGTAGTACTTGTCCTGATGAAATGGTATTTATCATGTATCATCAAATCAATGAGTTGCTGTTTAAAATGATATTGTGGGAGATAGACCAAGTAAGTAATAGCGATAATGTGAGCACGTCTTTTTTTGCAGAGAAGTTAAGACGTATCAGTCGATATTTTGATTTATTGTCAGGATCTTTTAATATCATGGGTGATGGTATGGATGTAGAGCAGTACAGGCAATTCAGAAATACCTTGACTCCAGCTAGTGGCTTTCAAAGTGCCAATTATCGCCTAATAGAATTTGCATCTACTGAGCCTATCAATCTATTAGATGCAAGGTATAGAAAACAGTTTGACCAATTGGATGATACAGAGGCTGTATATGAACATTTGTATTGGCAAGCCGCTGGAAAAGACTATCATACAGGTAAAAAAAATACCTTATTGACAAATTTTGAGCGAAAATACAAATTTATGTTTTTGGAAAAGCTGAAAGCTTACCGCAGTTCGAATATGTGGAGTAAATTTAAACAATTGTCAGTTGAGGAGCGAGAAGATGCAGTATTGGTGGAAGCTATGAGACATTATGATTATACGGTAAACATTAGTTGGGTAATGGCACATTATCATGCGGCAGGCAAGTACTTGGGTGAGGCTGAAGCAACGGGTGGTAGTGATTGGCGAAAATATATGCACCCAAAATATCAGCGCCGGGTATTCTTTCCGGATTTATGGAGCAGTGAAGAGCTGGCAGATTGGGGTATGAATTGCTAATGTATTTTGCTGATTTATCTTTGTTTGGTATACAACGGCTAATGGAGTATTTCATCTCATTGTGGATTGAGAAAATTACTATCTACTATATTTTTACCGGAAATATGGATATTCGCAATAGTTGAACAGCACCGCGGTAGATTCATTGTTTTAGATATAATTTATTGTTTTATGATGCCTTGGGCTGAAGGTATTATGTATTGTCATCAATAAGAATGGATACATGATGCGGCAACGATTGTAGTGAAAAGCCCGGACTGACGATGCGTAGGGATGCATGGGGTAGCAGAGCGGAGGGACGGAGCTACTGCTACTCCTTGCAGCCCTAGCATAGGAAGGAGGACTTGTAACGGAAAGCGTGTAAGCCGCCCAAAAAGCATTCATTATTTTAATTTGAAGATACTCTATCGTATTGTATTGAGGTATGGTATAAAACCGGATTGTGGATAGATAGTAACAGACCTTTTAGATGATGAAGATAAAAGAATGTAATTATCGTATTATATTTGTGGGCTTAATAAGCTGAATCAACTATCATAAATAACACATATATGAGTCAAAAAATTAAATTTGCGGTGATTGGCTGTGGCCATATTGGTAAAAGACATGCGGAGATGATACGAAGAAATGAGGAGTCGGAACTGGTAGCGATGGTGGATATTAAAGAAAAATCTTTGTTGGGTATAGAGGAATTTAATGTTCCTTTTTTTAGTTCAATAGAGGAATTATTGGCCAGCGACCTTGCCTCATCGATAGATGTGATCAATATCGCTTCGCCTAATGGATATCATGCACAGCATGCATTGCTTGCGTTGGATGCTAAAAAACATGTGGTGGTGGAAAAGCCAATGAGCTTGAGTAAATTGGATGCGGAGAAGGTGATATATAAAGCATTGCATGTACATAAGCAGGTATTTGCGGTGATGCAAAACAGATATAGCCCTCCAAGCAAATGGATAAAAGAGGTGCTGGACAGTGGTGTGCTGGGGAAGGTATTTATGGTACAGCTCAATTGCTATTGGAATAGAGATGATCGATATTACAAGGCTGACAGCTGGCATGGAAGCAAGGAGCTAGATGGCGGTACTCTTTTTACTCAGTTTTCTCATTTTGTGGATTTGATGTATTGGCTCTTTGGGGATATTGAGAATATTCATTCGAGATTTGCTAATTTTAATCATTCTCATTTGACTGAATTCAGGGAGGATAGTGGTGTGATTCATTTTGAATTTGTGAATGGAGGTGTAGGATGTATTAATTTTTCGACTTCGATTTGGGATAAAAATCTAGAAAGTTCGATGACGATTATTGCGGAAAATGGAAGTGTGAAGATAGGTGGTCAGTACATGGATAAAGTAGAGGTGTGTCATATCAAAGACTATGAGATGCCGGAGTTGGCCCCTACGAATCCGGGTAACGACTATGGTGCATACAAAGGTTCTGCGGCGAATCATCATTACATTATCGAAAATGTGGTAGATGTACTAAAAAATAGAGCTACCATTACTACAAATGCGCTGGAGGGTCTGAAAGTAGTGGATATCATAGAGCGAATCTATAATAGCTAAGTCAGGGATGTGAGTAAAAAGGCAACGAATATTTTTTTGTTAGTATTTGCGCAGGCAATCAACGTTGTTGTTTCTTTTATTTTCACTCCTTATTTGGTAAGGGCTTTGCCAAAGTCTGTTTATGGGACTTATTCGCAGTCGTTGTTTATCATAGAGTTAGTGAATATATTAACGTCGGTTGCTATACTGCAAGTAGCAATGATGATTTTTTCGAATAGTAAGTACAAACTGGAGGACAGCATAAAAACATTATTGCGGTTTTCGTTGATTTCGGGAGTTATCGGAGTAGGATTAATTTTTATTTTTTCGTTGTGGGCACCTGGGCTATTTGATAATGCGTACTTGGAGAAGATATTACAGTTGTATGCATTCAGCTTGATAGGTATTAAACTGAATTTGCTATTGAATCAGGCATTGATTAAAATAGATAAATCCAAGGTAATTCTCCCATTGTCAGTAATGAGCAATCTGATCAAATTGAGCTTGGCAGTGGTGGCTATACAATACTATAAGTCGCTGGAGATGATGGTAGTGATTTATGTAATAGAACCATTAATCTCGAGTTTGATACAATTGTGGGTGCTATACATGAATAATTATTTAGGGGGACGATACAACTCTACCATTATAAAGGATTTATTTTCTATTGGGATGCCTTTGTATATTGTGGAAATACTAGGGGCTTCGTACACCTACATTTCCGGCTTCATTATTAGTATTAATCTTAATGAGGAGCAGTATGCTATATACAGAAATGGTAGTGTAGAACTGCCAGTGATAGGAACAATTTATGGTACTATTTCGATAATATTTATGTCGGACATGATGCGATATATAGAAGACCGAGATTATCAGAAAGTAGCGAGCACTAAAAAGAGAATCATCAACACCACTGCCATGGTCATATTTCCGATTTCGGTATTTTTCATTATTTACAGTAAGGAATTTATCACCATCTATTTGTCTGAGAAATATATAGAAAGCTATAAAATATTCATTGCATTTTCTATGGCGTTATTAATACGAGTTCAAAACTATTCGGACATATTAATCATCTTAAAGAAATCGAAATTGGTGCTAGTGAGTTTTGTTGTTTTTTTGATAGTGAATATTAGTTTAAATCTACTGCTTTCGAATATTCTGGGAATTGTAGGATGTGCTATAGCTACAGTAGTGAGTGTGTATGTATTGGCGTATATTCAAACTTATTATACGGTAAAACAACTTAAAACATCATTTCTTAACTATGTAGACCTTGGAAAGTTATGTAAAATGTTAGCTTTGTCAATCCTAATGATTTATAC
>DAIUCL010000196.1:0-4339 GCA_036846185.1 Chitinophagaceae bacterium | reverse complement strand
ATTTATTAGAGAAATAAATTAGTAACTACGTATACCAAAGCGGCAAGGATAGCACTGATAGGAATGGTAAGTATCCATGCCCACAGTAGATTGACCGTGACGCCCCATCTTACAGCACTCAGACGCTTGGTAGCCCCTACTCCAATGATAGAACCTGTGATAGTGTGTGTAGTAGAAACGGGTATACCCATTTGCTCTGTCAAGAATAAGGTAGTGGCACCGGCTGTCTCGGCACAGACCCCTTCGAGTGGTGTTACTTTGGTAATTTTGGTACCCATCGTTTTTACTATCTTCCAGCCTCCACTAAGTGTACCGAGCCCAATGGCGGCATAGCATGCCAAAGGTATCCAGCCATACTCTTTGAGGGCAGTATTGGTATCGTTGAAGGTACCATTGGCAACAAATGCAGCCGCTATGATTCCCATGACCTTTTGCGCATCATTACCACCATGACCGATACTGAATCCGGCACTACTCAATAACTGCAATTTTTTGAAAAGACCTGCAGTACGACCCGCTGATGGTTCCTTGAATTTTTCGTTGTAAATGAATGAAATAATAAATATTAATAGTCCACTTAGTATGAAGTATCGAAGCATGCGATTATTACTTTTATCCAACTCTTTGGTGAGATCTGAAGTGGTATTTATGCTAAGTTTTTCTTTAAAATTATTAATCTCTGCCGGGTTTACATTGTGTAGGGCAATCATGGCATATACCATCGTATCAAAGCCATGAGTGTGGTACAATTTAGCAAGAGGTTTCAGACTATCGACTGCCGCCAATGCCATTTCGTACTGATATTTTTTAGCCGGATTTTGATCTGCTTGTATGCGTAGTTTTTCTGTTTCAAAATAAGTTTTCAATTTATCTACCAGTCTACTTTCTTCTATTTTTTTCAGATCTACGTTTCTCACAATTTCCTGAGCCACCCACTCGCCCCCTTTTTGCTCGTACTGGCTTATGTATGATACTGATTTTTCAAGTAGCTTTTTGCCAAATACTACTTTTTCATCATACTCTTTCATTTTTTTACGTATTTGCTCTTTTTCTGATTCGTCGGAAGCTTTGGCGAGTTTTAGCTCTTCTTCGTGATACGACTTTGCATTTTTTTCGATTCTGTAGAATTTGCTAATGTTCTCGGTTATTTTATTCTGCTGAAACTGTGCAAAGAGTACCCATAAGATAGCTCCTGTCAGGACTAATATTCCTGATTTGACCCAAGTATTGCGCATCACAAGAACGATAGTATAGAACATGGATATTAGCATCCCTAATAGCGGCGCCAAAAAGATAAAAAGTATCGTTTTGCCTACTTTGCCACTGTCGATGATTTCTTCCAGCTTGAGGCTATTGTCTTTCAACAAAGCCGCTGTGATAGCAGCCCCTGCAAAGCCTCCAATGAGAGTATGAGAGGACGAAGAGGGTATACCAAACCACCATGTAAGCAAATTCCAAGCTATAGCAGCTATAAGACCCGAAAAAATGACTGGTAAAGTGATGAAGTCTTTTTGTACTGTTTTGCCAATAGTATTCGCTACAGCATGATCTTTGAATATATAAAAAGCTACAAAATTGAAAAATGCAGCCCACAATACGGCTTGAAATGGGGTCAGTACCTTAGTAGATACAATGGTTGCTATAGAATTGGCCGCATCATGAAAACCGTTGATGTAGTCAAACACCAGAGCCAGAAATATAATAACGATAACAAATGTCATCAGATGAAAATTTTACGTAAAAAAATATTAGGCGTATTTGATAATGATAGACTCTATCACATTGGCAGCGTCCTCACACTTGTCGGTAGCGGTTTCTAATACCTGATAGATTTCACGTTTTTTGATAACTTCTTTTGCATCCGGTTCGGTTGCAAATAGTCGTTCAATACTTAAATCATAAATATCATCTGCTTGGTTTTCTAAGCTATTTGTTTTTACCAAAGCATTTGTGATAGCAGTAATGTTTTTCATATTCCGTAGCTCTTTCACAGCTGTTCGTATCGACTGAACACCCAATTCTATACACTCAGCCAACTTTTGGATACCTTGCTCCTGGGGATTAACTTTGTAAAAATTGATTTTCTTGGCAGAAGCATTGATATAGTCCGCTATATCATCAAGCGCCGTAGCCAAATAGTGAATATCTTCCCTATCGAATGGTGTGATAAAGTTTCGACCCAACTCCTGAAATATCTGGTGCGTCAGGTTGTCATTTTCATGCTCCAGCGTCTCTATCTGAGCAATGATGCCGGCTCTTGTATTGAAGTCACCTTCGTGTACCAACTCCCGAAGCTTCTTTGCCATCACGTCTACCGTATCTACTACGTTTTCAAACAAAGAATAAAATATTCTATCTTTGGGTTGAAAGAACTTAAAAATTGAATTTAAACTCATTGTACTGATTTTACCAATGTATATTGCGGTGCAAAGTTGAATCTTTTTAATTGAACTTTCTCCACCACCCCATTAATTAATAATTTGGTAATATTGAAATAACATTGATTTTGTAAAGAACTCACCTCAATTGTCTTCATCTATGAAATACAGCTTTTCTATCGCACTTACTCTCTTGCTTTTTGCCTGCAACAACCAGAATCAACAACAAGCATCTAACAAGGATACCAATGCCTCCGGCTCCTTAGCGGCGAACACTAAAACATTCCGCTCCGACACGATGCGCTGCTCCTTTGAATACCCTCTCGAATGGTCGCTCAACTATAATAACCAAACAGGCAAAAGTGCGTCTATGGTTGAACCCCTCACCGACTCCACCGACCGCTTTGGTGCCCGCTTCAATATCTGGGCCGAATACCTTCCCGTACCTATCACCGATAGCATGTACGGACTCGCCGCTATGTCACAAATCAAAGTGGCTAATAATGGCATGACGGTCAATAATGAAGGCAAAAAACAATTTGGCACAAATAGCTTCCGCTCCTTCTCGTTCAACTTTAGTATGGAAGACCAAAGCGAATATGCCGTGCGTGGATTTACACTTATTCAAGACAGTATCGGCTACAATATAAGTTTCACGGCTGAGCGCGAACAAATAAACAACTACAGCGCCACCATCGAAAAAATGCTTACTAGCTTTAAAACACACTAACCATGAAGTACCTTGCCTTAGGCGATAGCTACACTATAGGCGAACAAGTTGACTACAACCTCAACTTTCCGTCACAAACTACCCGCTTACTTCAGCAGCAGGGTATACCTGTAGTACTAGACAAACTTACCGCCACGACCGGCTGGACGACCGACGAGTTAGCCACCGCTCTCGCCAATGACCCACCCACACACGATTACGACTGGGTTACTCTACTCATAGGTGTCAATAACCAATACCGTGGCCGAAGTACCGAAGAGTATCACTGGCAATTCTACAGCCTACTTTGCCAGTCGATTCTATACGCCCAAGGGCGAGCAGATCGCGTCATTGTACTTTCAATCCCCGACTGGGGGCTCACTCCTTTTAATACCGATCGCGACCGCATCAGTACCTCCCAAGAGATAGATGCCTACAACCTAATCAACAAACGACTGGCAGAACAACTTCACACACACTATATCGACGTCACAAGCTCCACACGCGCCCATGCCAGCGACCCACACTTTCTTGCCCCCGACATGCTGCATTATGCCGCCCCTGAGTATGCCTTATGGGCACAACAAGTAGCTTCTATTATTCTGACGCATTGCTCATGAGCAAACAAAATCCAGTTTCAAACATTATTATTTGAGGGAGCTCATCGTGCCGTACATAGTGCATCCACATCGGGCTCTACGCTGTATCTGCACGGCAAGCATACCACCACTAGCGAGCGAAGCAATAGCCTATGCCGTGCAGGATGCCGCTTCGATCCCGGCTAGCTTTCATCGACATATTCATTATGAAGCAAAGACAAAAATCAGTAAAGAAAGATGACAACTGAATTGGGGAAAATAGCTTTTAATGTGGGATAACAAACTACCTACTCATTAAATTCCAATTGCAAAAACAGCAATATCATTTTCACAATTAGCCTTAATAATAAAGGATATAAAATCGTGCAAACGCTTGTCTCTAAAGACCTGGCAATTCTAATATAAAAATTGTCCAATCTATTTTTACATTTTAGAATGGTACATTCCGATATGGTACCAAATGGATTTATTTAGTATTACTATGGAATCAGGTGAAATGCCCTCTGCCATAGCCGATTATCTATAAATAGGGATTAGGGATATGGTAGTAGTATAAAATATTGTTTAGTCTGATGAAATCGAGATTGATGGATTAAAAATCGATATAGTTTGCTCTTATAATAAATTACGACTGCAAAATGCGGGTTTAATAC
>DAIUCL010000195.1:0-4369 GCA_036846185.1 Chitinophagaceae bacterium | reverse complement strand
GATTAAAAGATGTAGTATTCATAAACATACCTGCCATTGAATTTACATTTTGGGTATTCCAATTGTTGAGAGGCTGATTAAAGGCGGTGTTATTTTGAAACATACAGGTAAAATTTGTAGCACTTAGTGTATTCCACGTGTTGATGTCTTGATTAAATGGAGTACTGGCAAACAAGTAGGAGAAATTAGTCACAGCCGATACATCCCAATTGCTGACATTTTGATTAAAAGCATTAGCCATAAAGAACATTTCACTCAAATCAGTCATTGTAGACATATTCCAGCTACCTATATTCGAAGGGCTATTGAGGGCTGTGCAACTTTTAAACATTTCTTTGCAAGAACTTACACCACTTAGATTAGGTATATCGGTCGCCGATACTTGTAATTGAGTACATTCCTTAAAAGCACTTTGCATCGAATTCCAATTGACCGCACCCCATTGCTCAATGTCAATTAGTCTGTGTGGTATAAACCCCAAAAAAACTTTTATTGCTCTGAAATTGGTAGTATCAATACTCAGTCGAATGATACTATTGGCAGGCAGCCCACTGATGGTAACATAGTTGCCACTGAAGGTGCCCGAGCCGCTAGTGCCTGCAGGCACTGTTTCCCATGTATAGCTGACTGTGCCTGTGGTCGTCACTCCAAACGAAATATCTTGCGACCATGCCGGAAGATTCGACAAGTCCCAACGAGTGATAAATGGCTGCGACCATGAAATGTTTACACACGTGATAGCTGCAAAAAACAAGATGAAAAATATTTTTTTTGTCATAGGAACAAGATTTAATGGATGTAGAAACAGAAATCGACGGATAATGATTAAAAACTTTTAAACAAATATAACATAATTTAATTAATACAAATAATAATTGGGCGGCAGACACGCTATACACTACAAGCCCTCTTCTCTGTATGGTTTTTTCTACGCGTATAAGGAGCTTCCTGTGGTCGCTCTTCTACTGCTCGAAAAAAATCCATACAGAGATATCGGTCTTTTCGCTCCTATCGTTGCCGCGGCGTCACTTAGCTAGTGGGCGATTTGCGATAATACCTATTGCTCTTTACTGATACTACAAGTATACAAAGTACAGATCGATGATGAGTGTAGATGGCTGAGAGGCTGCCGCACATGCAAGGCGACGAGGTACGAGGCGGTGCGAAGCTTCAGCGAAGCACGGGAGCGATAGCGTACCCTGTAGTGGGCGGTACAAGAGGTCGGGGTACTTGCGTGGCTGATAGCCCCACAACCCCTCTTAATACCATAAAAGACTGAGTATGGATGCCATGCACTTGAAATTCCGAACGATCGTGTATAGCCAGATGCAAGTAAGAGAACTATAGGATAATATTGCTAGCGTGTGGCAATGTATATTTGTCGGTCAAGATTGCGAAAGCGATCATACTAAGGATGACGGCACTCGATTTACTTCAGAAATATTGGCATTACAATGCCTTTCGACCTATGCAGGCCGAGATTGTGGAGCATGTATTGGCTGGTAAAGACACTTTGGGGATATTGCCTACGGGTGGTGGTAAGTCCGTATGCTATCAGATACCGGCTTTGCTCAGGGAGGGCTTATGTATAGTGGTATCGCCACTCATTGCTCTGATGAAGGATCAGGTACTCGGACTTAAAACAAGAGGAATAGAGGCAGAGATGGTATATGCCGGCATGAGTAGGGAGGAGGTGCAGAAGATATATGAAACTGCGGCAGACGAAAAATTCAAATTTCTCTTCGTATCGCCGGAGCGCTTGCAGTCTGCTCAGTTTTTAGACTATTTTGTAGAGTGGAAAGTAGGTATGATAGCAGTCGATGAGGCACATTGTATTTCTCAATGGGGATACGATTTTCGACCACCTTATCTACATATAGCTGCATTGCGTGAGTATAAACCTCAGGTGCCCATACTTGCACTTACAGCGAGTGCAACTCCATTTGTTAAAAAAGATATTATAGAAAAACTGCAATTTTGTAATCATAAGGTATTCTTCACATCATTTGTGAGAAGTAATATCGCCATGGTTGCAGAACAGGTAGAAAATAAACTTACAAGATGTATAGCAATACTTAGCAAGGTAGAAGGTACTGCCATCGTATATTGTAGAAATAGAAAGAGGACTAAAGAGCTAGCAGAGTATTTCCTCTCGCAGGGCATAAGTGCAGATTACTATCATGCAGGCTTAAATCAAGCGCAAAGAAGCGATAAGCAAGACTTTTGGATACATAATAAAGTGAGAGTCATCGTATGTACAAATGCCTTTGGTATGGGTATAGATAAGCCCGATGTACGACTGGTGATACATTATGACTTGCCCGACACCCCCGAAGCATATTACCAGGAGGCGGGCAGGGCCGGCCGTGACGGGCTGAAGTCCTATGCCGTACTCTTGTATCGGACTCAGGATTTGGTATCCTTACAAGAAGGTATCCATATCAAGTATCCCAATTCGACATTTGTAAAGACCTTCTATGATGATGTCTGTACATATTTGCGTATTCCCTTTCAGAGTGGCGAAGGCCAAGTGTATCCGTTTCAATTGACCGATTTTTGTCAAAAATTTAATTACAAGCCTATAGAGGTATATCATGCGCTGAAACTCCTAGAGCTTTCAGAGCTACTCTCATTTAGCGAGAGTGTTTTTACTTCTTCAAAAGTGTCGATGTTGGCGACCAAAGAATTACTGTATGATTTGGAAAAAAATCATCCGGATTTGGACGAAGTAGTAAAGTGGGTATTGAGAATGTATGGTGGCTTGTGGCATCATTACGTATCTATTAGTGAGTTTGAAATAGCACAAAAAGCGGGTATAGCGATAGATTATGTGCAGCAGATGCTTCGCCGGCTGGAACAATTACATATATTGAGCTATCAACAGGGCGGGGAGTCGCCTCTGATACAGCTATTGCAGGTGAGGGTGCCTGTGAAATACCTGATATTGCATGAGTCTCGTATCCAAATGCTCAAGGAGCGGTATGAGGCAAGAGTAGCATTTATGATTGCGTTTGCACAAGAGTCTACAACTTGCCGCTCACAGTCGATTGTTGCATATTTTGGGGAAGAGGGTAGCACTGTGTGTGGTATTTGTGATAATTGCTTAGCCAAACGAAAATTATCATCGCCTGATGTCCACGATGTAAAGGAGTTCTTACATCGAAAAATTGAGCAGGAAGGTAAAGTGAATATCAAGCAATGGTTGAATTCGTTCTCTCGTATTAGGCGAGAGGAACAAGCGGCTATGCTTCGTTTTTTGCTCGATGAGCAACAATTCATCGTAGATGATGAAGGAAATTTGGAAATAAAAAAGCATCTTTGACCTTTTCTTGGAAAACATGAAAACGATACGATTTGCAGTCATAGGTATGGGGAATATCGGAAAACGACATGCACACCACATTATACAGCATCCTAATGCATCGCTGGTGGCTGTGTGTGACATCGATCCTAATCAATACAAACCGTTTCTTTCGGGGAGCATTGAAGGTTTTTCTCATATAGATGACTTGTTTGCGAAATCGAATATCGATGTGCTGAATGTATGTACCCCCAACTATTTGCATCATTCTCACAGTGTCGATGCGCTTACAAAGGGTGTCCATGTGGTATGCGAAAAGCCTATGGCATTGAGTGAAGAAGAGTGCGATGCGATGATACAAGCTGCCGAACAACATCAAAAAACCATTTTTGTTGTAAAGCAAAATCGATACAATGAGCCTGTGCAAAGAGTGAAAGAGCTGATACAGAGTGGAGGTTTAGGGAAAATATTGATGGTGAATGTCAATTGTTTTTGGAATCGAAATGAACAATATTATGCGGAGTCACCTTGGAGAGGTGGAATAAGTACTGATGGCGGCTGTCTGTTCACACAGTTCAGTCATTTTGTAGATATTATGTATTATCTGTTGGGAAATGTGACACCACTATGTGGTAAAATCAATAATTACCTGCATCCTTATATAGGTATAGAAGATACAGGAAGTTTTGTGTTGCAGAGTAATGAGGGCGCTATTGTCAACTTTAATTATTCGACATGCAGTTATCAAAAAAATATGGAAGGGGCGATTACCCTACTGGGCGAAAAAGGTACGGTGAAAATAGGGGGACAATATCTGAACACTATTGAGTATCAGTTAATAGAAAACCAGATTTTGGCACCCGTACTGATACAAGCCAAAGCCAATGATTATGGACTCTATCAAGGGAGTATGAGTAATCACGATAAGGTTATTGACAACGTGGTATATACCCTCAATGGCTTGGATGAAGTAAAGACAAATGCCTCAGAAGGGAAAAATGTTGTAAAAATTATTCAAGCTATGTATCAATGTGCTAGAATGTAAGTTATTGATTAACAGTAATATAT
>DAIUCL010000194.1:0-4450 GCA_036846185.1 Chitinophagaceae bacterium | reverse complement strand
GACCTTGTGCTAGTTGATTTATGACCTGAGCATCTAATTTTCGCTCTTGTTCGTAACTGACATTATTGATGTAGGCAAGTTGTTTTAGTTTACTTGCTTGAAGCAGAAGTGTTCTTTTCCTCCCATGGTGCAAGCGTCTCGCTTGTTCCAAATAATAAGATAGCGTCTCGCTTTAACCAAAACCTAAAATAAAAATTACAAACACTCATTATACATAAGCCAAATCCAATAAGCCTTTACCAATAAAAGTAAATCAATGGCACTACTATATTTCCAATCTTCAGGTTTTTCCACAAAACCTGCTTCTACCGGATTATTATGTATATATTCTACTTTTTGATCTATCAAAAAATTATTATCAAGTACAATAGGCTGATTATGCTGTTGCCAAAACTGAAAATCAGTATTATTAGCATTACGCTTACCTGCTCTTTGCATCATCCATACATCCATTCTCTTCTACTTTCGCCTACTGCATCTTTATCTTCAAGCAATTTCCTAATATGCCTTGACGTATAGCTTTTAGTATCTCGTATTATCCCGGCTAGCGGTAAACCTGCATTAGATGAAACTATCAAATGAGCATGACTTGTCATCAAGCACCATGCATAAATATTCAGTCCTTTATGTTCTTAACAATATTTCAAACTACTTATAAATACATTTCTATATTCGTATCTGATAAATACATTTATCCAATTTATCACCGTGAAAGTAATAAAATAGGCTTTTTCATTATCTCGTATTTTGTAATTTTACTCATAAATCAAAATTAGTATTTTGTTCAATACTTTCTTATAGCGAGACGCTCTTATGTTTTAGGAACAAGCGAGACGCTTGCACCATACAAGCTATCAGATGCACAGAGCGATGCAGCCCAAACGGAGCGTCGCAACTCCGATGCACAAGGAGAAGGACGATGATACCCAAAAAATAATTTATGATGAAAACATAGTTACTATTGATAAAAATGATGCATTGTCTATGTAATGACAACTATTTATTTTGAAATCAGTTTGAACGCTTTGGATATAGAAACGGGTTTAGCAATCAATTTTCCGTCTTTATATAGCATGAGGGTGGGATAGGATTCAATACCAATCCGCTTTGTATCTTCTTTAGTCAAGTAATAAACAGGAAGTGGTGTATTATTGTCCAATAGTGCTGAATCAGCTCGCATCTTATCGTTACTTGTTCTGAGATTTAGGGTGATGACTGAGATATCTTTATTTGCAATTCGACCGCTTTGTACGAGTTGGCTCAGCTCTTCGAGACTTCTCCAGCATGGCCCACACTGCTGAAACCAACAATCTACCAATGTATATCTTGTATTGCGCACCATACTATCTAATGAATAATACCTGCCTTCGGGATCCTCTACCATGATGTTTTCGACGTGTTTGACATGGGCATCAGCTCTTGTTTTCAATAGTTCAAACCAGTAGGTAACACCATAAAACTTATTAAAAAGCAATAGAAACAAAAAAAACAAAAGTAAGAGACCCTTAACTATCTTATTAGCACTACGCGCCATATACTGACCTAATGCGGCTCCCAGCAACCAAGATATAAAATGCAAAAATGCTATAGAATAAAATTCAAACGATGTAAATCGAGACAAGGCATATTCTATAAAGACTACAATTGTATAATACAAAAAAATTAAAAGCGGAAATAAATAAATCCTACTTGATGGAAACTTTCGTTGATAGAGAAATGCTGCTATCAAAAACAATACTGGAGATACCAACATATCTATGCGCAAAGATTCATATCTGATCAATGTGGTTGAAAATAGAATAGCCAGTACGATGCAATGCGCTATGATGTTTCTCTTTGTATGATTCATATATTATGTGTTTACTTTAATGATGATCTTTGGGTACGAGGCCTTTGTTGTATTCATCACATAATTCCTTGCACTTAGAAGTACCTAATAGTCCACATCTGGGAGCTTCATTGCATGGGTGTGTATCTGTACAGCCACCATAAGCCCAGGAGCAAGCGATATCATATTTACAATGGCAATCAGGCGCTCCAATAGGTAGATTTCCGGGTTCGAGCTCTCGATTGATCTCTTCCAATGTAGCCCACATACCTACATATGCGGTGATACGGTTCATATTCCAACCTAATGAATCAATGGCAAATCGTTCCCACGAATTAAATAATGTAGTGTCCGGACTTACATACATATCATCTTGATAATAATTTTTCAAAGTAAGCAAATAATCACTTTCTGTGCTTGTTAAAGTTTCTTCTGCCAATACCTTGTCAATTTTTTCATCAAAATTTCTCTTTCTATTTTCTGGAGACATCGATCGCCATACCGCAAATTGATAATCTTTTTCTAGTTTAACTAAGCTATCTCTAGATATCATTTGATTTGCCTCAATGTTTTGAATAGCATATAGGTGTGCCTTTGGATTACAGCTATACTTTACTTCTGGTTTATTACATCCGGATAAGATATAGATGAAGGCAATAGTCACAAACAAGCACGGGTTGCAAACCCGCCAGCGGTGATAAAAACTCTACCGAGTAGTTATTACCATTTACTCATTGTTTTCATACGAGGGATATTTAGTTGTCATAAATGAATTATTTATTCTACTTAAGATCAAAATATTACCAAAATAATCAAACTCAGTATCAAGTACGCTTTGTGATATACTAATATGTCTTCTTTCTTTTAGACTTACTATATATTCGTTCTGCGAACCGTCGTCGAAGACCAATATACTATTTCCATTAATAGTTTTATCTAAGAAATAATCCTTTACGCACCCTCCACACGAAAAGTTTGACACAATATATATTGTATCATAGTTGTCTAATTTATATTTTTTGATAAAACTGTCATGGTTAATAGCTCTTTCACAGCTATAAATCACTAACATAGTAAACAATATAATTGTTATTTTCATTTTTGATGTACAATTTGTTCTTTGATATGTAAGCAAATGCAATATCTATAGCTTCTTCAAGAGGTTTTCTTAGCACTAATTTTAAATTCTTATCAAAAATGATTACCTCATGTTTATTCTTGTCCTTCGATCTGAGGTTATTTATCAAATAAACATTTCCTAAATCATCTAATAGTATTTTAATATTGTATTGGTTATTCATCATTTACTTTCTGATATATCCTATATCTTCTTTGTGTTTAGCTTTAAACGGTATTGTGTCATACTTAAAAATTACAGAATCTAACTTTAGTGAGGATAAATCATATTTATATAAAACAGGAAACTTTTGAAAGGTAAAATAAATAGAGTTTAATTTGCCTGAATACACACAAAGGGGCAACTTCAAGTATTCAAATGTATTGAGTAAAGATGTAGGTTGTTTAATCATTTTTCCCTTCAGCACTAGGCTATCCTTATCTAGCTTAAACAAATAGTACGCAAATGTATCTATCATATTTACTGATTCATTATCAAGTCTGTAAGGGATTAATATCTCATCATTTTTAGTAGGAACAATGTTTGAGTGAATATATGCATAAATGATATTGCTGTCATTAAAAAATAAATTCGAGTAGTAAGTCCTTTCTGTGAAGGTCATATCGACTTTAAAAGAATATTGTTTCAAATGATTATTAAACAATACAAACAAAGAACTATCCTTGCTATACATGCCTAATACATCCCCCTCTATGTTGTTAATCTCTCTAAACATTGAAGAGTCTCTGTCATTAATAACCTTAATATTTCCGTTTTTTAATAAATAGGCTATGTGTATAGTATCTGAGCTAAAGTGCAGGTAATGAAATCCATATTGCCACTTTGAATTAAATAAACTGTCAACAGTGACATTCGAATAGACTTGCTCCTTATTAAGAGTAGAATTACTATTCATACTACATGAATAATAAAATAAACAAAGTGTTACAAATAAATATTTGTAAAACTTTGTGTTAATTAATAAATCCATATTAAGGAAATGTTTGAATTATTTGCATCATTTATAGAAGTGGACGAAGATAAAACATAAATAGAAGTAGGAAAGTCAGTTTCTTCTTCCATATTATCCTGTGTTGCATCCGTCCATGGCACCAAATACAAATGCAGTGAACCAGAAACTATTTGCTGGTACATACTACTTGTAATATCCGGAAACATAATCATATAATCCTCGTTTGTAACATACTCTTGACTATTAATAGATCCATCAACATTTGTATAAGTAGCTAATATACCCTTTGGATCAGCGTATTCGCCACAGCCATGCAATCCTCCTTTTTTATCTCTGTAACACAGATTTCCACCCAAAGGACATTCCACTTTAGACTTTTTAGGATCAATATGGGGATGAACAACATAATCTCTATCACATTTTGGCTTAGTAGCCCTTGTCTTCTTAACTATATTTTTTGTAGAAACAGGAACTATTTCTTGTTGTTAAGAGCACGAAAGTGTAAAAATCAGTAGTATTATAAGTGTGTGAT
>DAIUCL010000193.1:0-4513 GCA_036846185.1 Chitinophagaceae bacterium | reverse complement strand
CCGGAGGAGGGGCAACTAATTCTGTCACTTTAGTGATAGGTTTTACCGGGGGCTTTTTGGGTTTCATTAGGCTGGCTATCACAGGGATAGATGCAACTAATGATGCAAAAAGTAATCCACCAATTACTGCCCTACGAGCTCTTTTTTTGTAGTTTTTTCGAAGCTCGTAAGCGCCGTATTGTTTGTTGCGGCCCTCAAAGATGATATCCAGTACATCGGATTTTAGAATGTCTTTGCTGTCCATTTTTTACGTTTTATATGAAGATGCAATGAAGTAGATAATTCCATAAAAAATTATTTATTTGCATTTGCTTCTTCTGTTATTTTAATAAATTCTCTATCTACGTCGGTGATGTCTACTAGTGCATAGGTTGTGATTCCATTTACCTGCATTTCGTCCAATATATTAACAACGTCAGCATACGTACAAGTAGTATCTGGTTTTATTAATATTACAGGTTCATCAGTAGGATTTCGACCAGCTGCACCAGAGTTGCGTTCAGCATATACACTTTCGCGCAGTTTGATGATTGCATCTCTTATTCCATTTTTGTTTTGGAAAAAAGTGACTTGCAATTCAGGTGGGTTAAAAGGGTCATTTGCCATTCCAAGGTAGTAATAAACTCTATGATCTTTGCTGAGGAGTACTGTCATAGCTGTGTAGTCCTTCACTTCATTGGGTTTATCCGTTTTCTCTTCGGAAGGCATGTTGATTTCCATAGTTTTGGGTTTGTTCATCGTAGTTGTAAAGATGAAGAACGTGATGAGGAGAAATCCCAAATCCACCATGGGCGTAAGATCGATACGCGTAGAGAGTTTTTTACCTTTCTTGACGCCGGGGCCTTTTTTCTTCGACCCACCCGACGAGGTATCCAATTCTGCCATATTCGGTTTCTTTTAGTGTTTTAAATATTGTTTACTGAGGTTTGTTTTCCGGGGTTCTTCCGGCATTACGTTCGTCCCAAGCTACTGTACCTTCAGGTACTGCTTCCACGTTGGTGAGTAGATTAAAACGATCGATTTTGTTTTTTGTCAAAGATTTAATGACATCTTTCACGACCGGGTAAGACGTTGCCGCATCACATTTAATACAAATGCGAGGTGGATGCCCTTCTTCCTGGCCTGCAAATCGAGCGGACTGAATCCAGTAGCCTAGCTCATTGGTTTCGGCCACGTAGCTGGTATCAACAGGAATTCCCGCAAACTCATACTTCTTTTGATCCATGGGCGATAATGATAAGTATGATTTGAGACTGGCAAAAGGCAGACCGACGGATGAACCTAGCGCATAGGTTTTCATTTCTTCCGGTGTGAGATTTAGTTGTTTTTCTGTATTCAGTTTTTGAATCAAGATCTCTTTTGCTTTTTTATTGTCATAGTCAAAGAATACTCGTCCTTTATTATCTACAGTGATCAAGATTGCATTTTCGGGCATCATGATTTCGGAGATAGAGGAGGGAGTAGTGACTACTACCGGTTCGTCTGGCTTGAACTTTGTTGCCAACATGAAGAAGGTGAGTAGCAGGAATGCCACGTCACACATAGCCGTCATATCGATGTGTGTGCTCTTTCTTGGTAATTTATGTTTTGGCATTTTTGGGTGTTTTTATGAATAATGAGTTAAATAGAAAATCGCAGATGCGAATCGTATTAGAAGACATGGTCTTCTAGTGAACATTATTTATAATTAGCCAAAAAGCTTTGTTCTAATGTGAATCCACTTTCGTCGATGCCAAATGTAACGTTATCGATGATTGTAGTATAGAAGTTATAAGCGATCATCGCCAAGAAAGATGTACCGATACCAAGAGCGGTATTGACAAGAGCTTCAGAGATACCTTGTGCTAGTGCATTGGCATCGGGCGCACCGGCATTGGCCATGGCAGCGAAGGCACGTATCATACCCAATACCGTACCAAATAGCCCCAATAGTGTGGCTGCGGAGGTGATAGTAGATAGGAATACCAGATTTTTTTCAAGCATAGGAAGTTCCAGTGCGGTAGTTTCTTCTACTTCTTTTTTGATTTGAGCAATTTTTTGTTCCGTATCCAGTTCGGAGTTGGTGGTCATTTCTTTGTATTTTTTAAGACCTGCTTTCATTACATTGCCCACGCTACCTGCTTGTTTGTCGCATTCTGCAACTGCTGCATCAATGTTTTTGCTAGAGAGGTGGAATTGTACTTTGCGGATAAATTCTGCATTTGAAATTTTACCACGAGCCTTGAAGATAGTTAGGGCTCTTTCGATAAGGAATGATAACATGACAAGGAATGTGGACATCAAGATGGGTACGACCCAACCGCCTAGATAAACTGTTCCCATTAGGTTTTTTGCGGCGTGCATGGTTTCATCATGAAAGTTGCTTTTGCTACCGAAGACAAAATGGAAAATGATGTGGGCTACTGCAATACATGCAATTACGATACCCAAGTTGATCAGCATAGTGTTTCCACTCTGATTTGATGCTTTTGCTGCCGGAGCTGCGCCGGTTACAGTTTTCTTTACGTCTGCCATAATTCTGGTTTTTGATGTAGTTTGTTGTTAAAAATTTTTTTTTAAAGAATTACAAAGATATACGAGTGTTTTAGAAAAACAAGTTTATGCTAAAAAAGTAATACACACATAATGTGAACGAAAAAATGTTTTAATTTGTTGTGTTAAAAGAATTGTAATATGACAATGACTTCGATTTTAATGATAGTATTGGTGGGTATAGTGGCAGGTTTGCTTAGTAGTATGGTCGGAATTGGTGGAGGGGTAGTGATTGTACCTGCATTGGTGCTTCTGCTAGGTATGTCGCAGCATCATGCGCAGGGTACGACCTTGGCAATGTTGTCGATACCGGTGAGCCTGGTCGCTGCGTTCACTTATTACAAGAAAGGCATGGTGGATTGGAGAATTGCGATCATTTTGGCAATAGGTTTTGTGGTTGGTGGTTATTTTGGTAGTCGTGTTGCAGTCAATATGAGTCCATTGGCAATAAAAAGGTTTTTTGCTATTGTAATGATTGTCATTGCCTTGAAATATTTGTTTGTTGATAAAAAATGATATTCATATTCTTTAGGTGGGCACGATGGAGTTTTTGATTTAATGTAAAAATGTAATTGTTTATTTTTTTTACTAAAATTTCTTCTATATTTGCATTCCATTTTTATGGAGGATGTAGCTCAGCTGGTTAGAGCATCGGATTGTGGTTCCGAGGGTCGAGGGTTCGAACCCCTTCATTCTCCCTGAAGTATCCCGATTATGTCGGGATATTTTTTTTGTATTTGCAGCTTCATTTATTGTGTGTTTATACGCTTATGATTGGGTGTGTCTGTCATACTTTTTGTTTGTGGAGTGCCTGCATTAGTTGATTAATGAAAACGACGATGAAAACTAGCCTAGATAGTAGCGGTATCCTCCAGTAGCAGTGTGGGGTGTGTGTGGGGCTGTACTGGAGATACAAGCGGATAGCTAGAAGTGGCTTAGTCGTGGTACTGTGTCCAGCTCCCAAAAATGGTTTTGACAGGATAGAATACTTGGATAAATATTCTCTATTGATGAAGTAGGTGAATACATTAGGTGAAGTCTGTATGCCCTGATTATACAAGTGACTATGGGTAAACTTTATAATACACTTTGACTGTTTTTCGTTTGTCGTCGATGAGTTTGTACTCACGAGTGAAGTCGGGGTATTCTATGGATCTACCTTCGGTGATGACATCAATGTGGGCAAATTCGAAGTTGGCGAAACGGTGGTCATTTATCATGAGAAGAGCGGTGATGACTTCGCTCAAATCTTTGGCGCGGAGGAAGGATAGCATACTGTAATATTCCATCTCAGTTAGGGATGATTTTTTCAGTGTAGAGGCAATAAGTTGGTATGATTTGCTTTTGGGGTTTGGTATCATTTCATCACTATAGCCGAATATGATAATTTCTGCGCGGAGAGTGGGGGATTTGAATTCTGATGCAAATATGGAATCTATCAATGGTTTGTATATTTCTACAGCAGCCTCTCTTTTGTCATCGCCCATTTCGAAGATATCATCTTGGTAAAATGGCGATTTGTTGATTTTTTTGAATTGAAGGATATTGTAATTTTTGTTGGGGTCGAATTTTTTGACCAGTTGGTTTATTTTATTGATTTCTCCAAAGTAGTAGCGATCAAGTTTTCGATAGTAGCCTTGTCCTGTGAGGTAGTCTCTTGTTTCGGTGGTTAATTCTTTTTTGACTTCAGGTGAGGTACTTGATGAAGTGGGTGTACTAGTTGATTTAGTATTTGTTGTTGTAGATGTTTTAGAAGTAGATTTTTTTCTGAATTGTGCTTGAGTAGCAATGTGTAGTAGTAAAAGTACAATAGTGATAATATTCCTCATGGTGTGTAAATAATTGAGCGCAAAAGTATAAAGACTTTTAATTAATCTTCATCGAAATAGACGGTCTCTTTTTTGGGAGTGTTTTTGTTAGTAGTGGGTACTGCGGTTGGTGTAGGTGTGGATGGGGCTGGTTCTGTGTAGTAGTTATAGTC
>DAIUCL010000192.1:0-4551 GCA_036846185.1 Chitinophagaceae bacterium | reverse complement strand
ATCCAGCATCACATCTCCTACTACAAATACTTTTAGCTTTTTAAACTTGTTGATTAGCTTCTTAATTGTAGCGAATGAATTTTGTGCCATAGTCCCTATTAGTGCATGTAAAAGTATATTGCCCCAATCACACTACCTTACTTTCCTTCATATTTTTTAGCATCCACACATTGCAGCTATGGTGCCCCGTCTGACCCAATGGGCGCTGTAGGGTCTCAAAACCATAACGTTTGTATAAATGCATAGCCGATTGCATATCCGGAAAAGATTCAAGATAGAGAGAGGTATAGCCAAGCTCCAAAGCTTTATCTATACAAATGTTCATAAGCAAATGACCCCATTTTTTTCCACGCGCTTCAGGCCTCAGAAAAAATCGAACTAATTCTGCACAATTAGCCGGCAAGCCTATAGTAGGAAATATTCCACATCCTCCCATTACGATGCCATCCACTAGTAAGGTATAATAAAATGAGCCAGGAGTATTAAATAATGAAAATAAATCGTCGGTAGTAGGATCGCTGTAAGCGGTACCATCATGAGGTAACGAAAGTTCGTCGATACTATCTCTGATAATAGAAGCTAAGACATTATTGTCGTGCGGTTGTATAGGTCGCAACATTAATTCTGTCATACCCAACCCTTAACCTTCTAATGCGGCCGCACCACTCACGATTTCAGTTAGCTCAGTTGTAATCGCTGCCTGTCGGGCTCTGTTGTATGATATACGTAGTGAACGCAGCATTTCTTCGGCATTTTCAGTTGCCTTATCCATGGCTGTCATTCGAGCACCATGCTCCGATGCATTGCTATCGAGCACTCCCTTGTATATCTGTGTATTCAATATTTTGGGCATCAACTCATTGATAAGTACTTCTTTGGTAGGTTCAAAGATAAAATCGTTGTTTCCGCTTTGTTTTGATTCACTTTTGGGAATAGGTAGATGTTGTTCGCAAACAAAATCTTGAGAAGCTGCATTTTTGAACTTACTGTAAACTAAATCTACTCTATCGTATTGCTTGTTGATAAATGCTTTGCGCACATACTCTGCTACCACTTTCACATTATCAAATGTCAAGTCAGAAAAAATTGTCCAATAATCCTCTATAAGATTAAATCCATTACGTTGGAAGTTTTCATACCCTTTTTTACCCAAAGGCAAAATAGTAACGTTTCCTTTTTCAAATTGGCTTTTATATTTGGTTTGTATAACATTTTTAGCCAATTTGATAGAATTTGAATTGAACGCTCCGCAGAGTCCTCTATCGGAGGTAATCACTACTAACAATACTTTTTCAATCGGTCTTTCCGTACTCAATCCGCCAGACATGCTCGCATCCACACTACCGATGATGTTACCAAGCATCTCCTGAAGTTTTTCGGCATAAGGTCTCATTTGTGTGATGGCATCTTGTGCCCTGCGTAGTTTGGCAGCACTCACCATTTTCATTGCTTTGGTAATTTGCTGTGTTGTAGCTACCGATTTGATACGTAAACGAACTTCTTTGAGCTGACCAGACATAGTGTAATGGTATTAAAATTGGGCGCAAAGGTATCATTTTTTTTGTAATATATCCAGTATATATGTCAAAAGCTTGATAATGTGGAAAAATGTATCCAACAAAAAAAGCACATTGGGTTAAACCATGTGCTTTTTTTGCAAATACACCTGAAACCTTTATTTCATTGATTCCAGGGCCTTCAATATTTGAGTAGCCGTACTTTCTTGCGGATCAAGCTTGAGTAATTTGTCGCAATAGAGTTTTGCATTCTCCTTGTTGTTGTTATTGTAAGCTACCATTGCCATGTAGGTATAGGCTTTGATAAGATCGTTTTTCTTAGCAGGGTCTTCTTGGTTAATCATTCCCAGCCACTTATTGAAACTCTCGGTAGCGATTCCATTTTTATAGTCTTTATCTTTTCCTGCTACTGTGACTCTGGCTAACCAGTAATAAGAGGAGGGCTCCTGTGGATATTTTTCGCTCATGGCTTTGAGCATGGGTTCGGCGAGGGCATATTCTTTTCCATAAAAGTACATCACCCCACTCCACCAGTAGTCCAGAGGTTCTACATTTTCAGAGTTCGTTTCTGTAATTTTTTTATACCATTCAGCAGCAGGCAGATATTTATTAGCATCCTTATAGGCTTCTGCTATCTCGCGCATAGTACCTGTTTTATCTTTGGCTGTGTCCATTTCTACCCCTTTTTTGAAAAACTCATTCGCCTTTTCGGTATTAGCATCCTCCGTCATGAGGATTTTTGCATAATATAGGTAATCCATGGGTATTGTTTTTTTAGGGTCTTGCTTTGCAAAAAACAGATCCATGTTTTTCTTGGCATTTTCATAATCTTTGGTTTCGTACTGGCTAAATCCTATGATGCGATACATGTAAGGTCGTTCTTCACCGGATGCTATGAGTTGTTGCATTTTGGTAATTGCAGCGGGGTATTCTTTTGACAGATAGAGTGTATTAGCGTATTGTATTTGATCATCCACTGTTTTGTCGGAAAGTTCAAGATACTTTTCAATATTTTCTTTTGAAATTTTATACTTCCCGACTCTATAGTATGCATTAGCAAGATCTTTGAAAGGAAGAGGATTCTGAGGATCTTGTTGAGAAGAACGATTGTATTTTGCTAAAGCACTATCATAGTTTTTAGCACCATACCACAGGTTACCCATTTTATAGTTAGCTAGGGATTGGGTTTGTGGATCTGCTTCGGCAAATTCATAGTTGTTCATGGCATTACCTCCTCCTCCTTGTATTTTTCTGTAGGCATCGCCTAGAGATATGAGCAATTCTCCTTTGCGATCTACCTGTAAGGCTTTATTGTACCAGTCTATGGCTACATTGGGGTCTCCACCTTCGGTGTAAGTGATTGCATCCGCAGCGTATTGAAAGGGTTTCCAGTCTTTCTTTTTGGCTTTGGATGCTACTTTAGTCAACATACTCATGGCTTCGGGTGTTTTATTTTCGAGCAAGAGTACACGAGCTATCCCTGCATTATTAGCGGCATCATCCGGGTATTTTTGAAATATGGCTTTGGCCTTTTCTATATTATCTTCTGCCAATGCACAAAGTCCAAGATAGTAGTTGGCAATAGGATTGGAAGCCGCCATAGGTTCGAGCATTTTTTGCGCTGTCTCGAAGCGGTTGTATTTGTACATTTTGATCGCTTCGTCGAGTGATTGAGCATTGAGTTGTGTGCACATACCTAAACCTAAAAATAGGCTTAAAGCAATTTTAATCATTTTCTTCATATTCTGTATTTTTTGTCTACGGATATTTTGACGGTATAAACTTAGTAAGATTACATAGCTTGAATGCTATATGAATGTTATTTAATGAAATAATTAACGTTTATCGGTTTTTCACATTGGCTTCTCGGAGCAATACATTGACTCTCAGCGGGAACAGTTTGGCTTGCCTGAAAACGATTTGTCCGTCTTTGCATAAGTAATTGACTAAGCCGGTGCCGAGTCCTATCCATGTTTCTTTGGATATGAAATAAAAATTGCGGGTACAGGGATATTCTTTGAGTCCAATATATGCTTGGAAGGGTCGTACAAAATGATTGACTGAATCTTTTTCGGGCCAAATACCGGCTACGCTTACCTTTTTTAGAAAGGTTTCGGTAGTAGAGTCGCTGTGGTCTGCTATCCAGCTTACACCTATCACTCCTATTGCATTGCTTCGGGTAGAAACGTAGTCAATTACTTCTTCGCAGGTATTGAGCGAGAAGGTATTGCCACTTATTTTTTGGCCGGGTATAAGGGAGTCTGTGATGTAGCGAACAGTGCTGGAGCGAGGATTATCAAATACAATTTGGTAGGACGAATCTTTACCTGTAAGTATGTCTTTGATTTGTGTCATTTTGAATTGTGGCTTGGGATTCGACGAGGAGGTGATGAAGGCAACAGCGTCTCTAGCAATCGCCATACTTTTAGTGACAGTCTTTTTTTCTAATAGGTATTGTTTTTCTTCTTCGCTAAGCTCACGCGTGACGAAGATGACTCGGGTGCTATCTTCAAAAAAATCTTTGAAGCAGTCGGCTTCGGGTTTGTATTCTACATCAATGATGGCATTGGGAAATCGTCCCTGGAATATTTTTAATTGTTCTTCCATGATGGGTTTGTACGTTTCGTCTACGGATATCTTTATGCGGCCTGCTGTTTGGGTGTCTTTGGTTTCCACTTCGGTGCAGGAGGCAACAAAGAACAAAAAAAGTGTAATGTATTGCCAATAATATTTCATTCTATTTGTATTTTTCGGCAAAGGTAAATCAATTTTGGACAGGGCTTGACGGATAAAGAATATCTTATTTCAAAGTTCATGTTTCATTACCCATTGAGTTTTGGCATTGATGCACTTGTAAGGATTCTCATTCAAGGTTAATTATCTTCTTTACCTCTCCCCTACCTTGCCAAAAACACATTACCTTTTTTCTCTATCAGTTCGCCATTGGGGCAGCGACCTCGGATCACCCATACGTAAGTCCCTGCCGCTGCCGGACGACCTTTGTAGTTGCCGTCCCAGCGGTAGCCATTGTCTC
>DAIUCL010000191.1:0-4604 GCA_036846185.1 Chitinophagaceae bacterium | reverse complement strand
ATCTATTCACAGCGAAATAGACCGTCAACTCGCTCTTCACCAAGCCCACATCGACGCTTATTATTTTGCGCCCGAGCTCGACTCCGATGCCCCTAACCGTAAACCCAATACCGGAATGGGACTTCAAGCCCAAATTGATTTTCCAAGTATCGATTTCCAAAAAAGCATCATGATCGGCAACAATATGAGCGATATGGAATTTGGAAAACGCCTAGGCATGAAAACTATCTACACCAATACCACAAAACCTATCACCCAGCCTGTACCTACTATCGATATGATCGTTGAAAACCTCCTGCATTTTGCACAATTATTGTAATTGCCTCCTATGTCGACCCCAAAATTGATCTTACTGCTATGCTTATTCTATCGATTCAGCATCGCTGCACAGCCATTATTGCCGTGCGTACTCAAATCTGACAATAGCCCCACATGGAACTACCTTGGCCCCGTCAATAGCGAAGCCGAAAAAGCCAATCAACATTTCGGCGCCATCACAGCAATCTCCGTCAATCCACAAGACAAAAATGAACTCTACATAGGAGGTATGACCTCCGGTATATACCACACCCTCGACGGTGGCAAAACATGGACTTGCATCACAGACAACTTTGTATTCCCCATCATCGGAGTCAGCGACATCAAAGTAGATTATAACAAAAACCCTCACACTATCATGGCTGCCACCGGAAGCGAAAACTCCTGGTATGACCCACTCAACTTTGGTATCATCACCTCTCTCGATGGTGGACAATCTTGGGATATCCCCACTATACACCCCAAAAATACCTTTGTACAAATACGAGTCAAAGAACTAATACCCACCAATACCCAAAACCTATGGTACGCTTATGGCAAAAAAGAAATACTCAAGTCTACAGACAATGGCAAAAACTGGCATGAAATTATCCCAAACTCCCAGATAGCAGCACTTTTCAACACTCAAAATTACGAATTTATTAGCGCATTTCTTGATGCAGACCAAGAGCAAATGTATTTATCCACCCGTATCAATGTTGAAGTAAATTCATCAGGTCACATCACTGCAGAAAGTCAACTCTGCAAGTTATCACTCTCTGCATCCCCCGGCATCACATTACTCACAAGCCTAGTGCAGAAAGCCTACGATCATGGAGCAGTCAACCCTAGCTATGCAATCAAACTAGCTAAAATCAATCATGAATTGCTTCTAATCGATAGAACCTTTATACACTCCAGCGAGCACGCACTCTATCACCTGAATATGACCAGCGGGCAGATCAGCTACTTCACATCACCCAACCAGAAACAGCTCGCAGAAGACATCTATTGGCGCAAAGGTATTATTGTCAACCCTCTCAATCCGGCCATCCTCTATTTTGGCGGCAATATCTTCTATCAATCAACCGATAGCGGCCGAAGCTTCCGTGCACTTTACGGATACAGCTTCGGCGATAACAATGTACCTCACTGCGATATTCGTAACTTTATCATCAGCACTTTTAGCACAGATGGACTTCACGACGAAATCTACCTTGGTACCGATGGGGGGCTTTCTTATAGCAACAATAGTGGCCAATCGTTTACCAATCTCAATGGCACCTCACTACAACTCACACAATTTTATGGTCTAGGTATATCTCCATTTAGTAGCATCATCAGCGCCGGCTCCCAAGACAATTCCATTATGAGCTACGACCCCTCTCTCCAAAAATGGCATATCAATATCCGAGGCGACGGCTATGATGTAGAATACAGTAAAGTCCTACCCGGTGAAGCCTTTGGTCAATACAACTCTCGTGCTATGATGCGCACAATCAATGATCTCGTACCTTTCGGTCACAATGCATTTATCCCTCCCAAAGATATCGCTTCCAACAAAAAAACAATCGCAACACACCGCAATGGCAACACCTACTTTGCCGAACGAATGTTTCATATACTTAAGCCACAAGCTAAGCAATGGGAATCCTATCCTATACCCGGAGAGCATCAAGCCCTCAGCTTTGCGGTAAGCGAAACAAATCCCAATATCGTGTATCTATCCTCCTTCTGGTTCAAACTTTACAAATCGACCGATGGAGGCAAATCCTTCCAAGATATCAGTACTCAAGTTAAGATCGACGATCGAGCCCTGGCCGACACACGCATACATGCAATCTGCATATCTCCTTACAACGAAAAGCATGTATGGATAAGCCTTGGCTATCTCAGCGACTATACCGACCCATGCAAGCAAGGCAATAGAATTCTCCACACCCGCGACGGTGGACTCAGTTGGCAAGATGCCTCCGAAGGCCTGCCGGTATACTATGTAAGCGACCTCTGTTTTATAGATGGTACAGACCACTATTTGCTAGCCGCTACAATGGATGGTATCTATATCAAACGCGGACTCAAATCGCCCTGGACACTTTATGGCAAAGGCTTCCCCAAATGTATAGTACCCGAGATAGCCATCGACTACAAACGCGAAAAACTCATCGCATGCACCTATGGTCGTGGACTTTGGGAAATAGACCTACAACCCATTTCGTACACAAAACCGCTCTATCTAAAAGGGAAAAACACCTGGGAAGCACCCGACCCTGCGGGTCATCTCTACATCACCCGCGACATAAAACTTCACAAAAAAGCAAAACTCATCATCAATAGCCCACTGCACCTCTCCAAAAACAAATCGATACAATACTACAAAGAAGAACAGCTAGAACTAGGCCCCGAAGGAAGAATCATAAAACCCCAGTAAAATAGTTCATTGGGCGTGCCCACAAGGGGCCGGGCCATTCGCTTCAAGTCCGCAGCTGCCAGCCAAGTGAGGCATAGTCGTGTCAGTGGCTCTGTGCCGCCGCCCCTGCCACTCCTTGCCTCACTAGGCTTTCCGCTTTGCGGGCTTTACACTACTGTCCCTCACGCAGCCGAGCAAGCTATTACTATTCGCAAAAAAATGCCCCTCAACTAAGGCATCACAAACACCTTCTTACACAGGCGATTAGAGCCTGCCTGAATTTGCAATACATACAAACCATGGCTAAGCCCTTCTAATGATAATTGATTAACACGATCGGATACCAACTTGTGCTTTTGAACACAACGACCAGAAATATCAAACAATGCAGCAGACATAGACGTATCTATCAGTTCCTGCTGAAATCGAATATACAACACAGTACTAGCCGGATTAGGATAGATGTCGACTAGTAATGGATTAAACGCCAGTTCCGGCACTCCTACTACATTGAGAACCTGCTTGTAATAATGTAAACCTCCTAAACTATTACCTACTACCATTTCGAACTGTCCATTACCATCGATATCCGCTATTGCCGGCACACTTCTGAACGTGGTTTGTATCATCGAATAGTTAGAATCTACTTTCTGAAATGAGCCCCAATTATTTTTAAAATTGTCATAACGCTCAATCGTTCCATCTACATTACCAAGTACTAAATACTCTTTTTGTAAATTATCCATCTTGGCTATAGTAGGGGCTGCATAGCCAAATAGCTGTCCTACACTACCGGCAGACACATTGCCCAATGAAATGGTCGTTAAGGCAAGTTTCTTTTGATTGGTAGAGCTCGTATCTTCGAAGTAGACTATTTTGCCCAATTTATTACCTACCAACAGATCCGTTTTGCCATCCTGATTGAAATCAAAAACCAAAGGCATACTGTGAGAACCGACATCCACACCAGGCAAGCTATCGGTAAGGAAAATAAAATTGGGTTGTACATTATTGTTAGGCGCAAAATTGCGATACACCTTTATATTACCATCTACATTGCCTAGTACTAAGTCATCAACACCATCGCCGGTTACATCGCCAAATGTGGGAAAAATCCCGTTGTAATTACTTGTACTCAAATTCAAAAAGTCTTTGGTAATTAATTCAAATGAGCTATTGCCAGAGGTACTGGTGTTTCTGTAATATGCCATTTTGGACGTTAGTGTAGCACTGGCATTATTGAAGTAACCTTCGGTACCCACGAATAAATCCGGCTTACCATCTTTGTCATAGTCAAAAAATGTGGGATAACTAAATGACCCTACATCGATCATTTGTGGAGTAAGTAAGGTATCGTGTTGGTATACAAACACCGGGTTTGCATCGGTACCATTATTTTTGTACCATGCAACATTATTATAGTTAGCAGTACTCAGATTATCGCTGTGTGTAGTGACGATGATATCTCGATCACCGTCGTTGTCTATATCTACATGGGCTGGTGAGGGCCATGATGGCAATTCTAGTTTATGTCCATTTTGGTTATAATTAGTGTCTTGAGCTATAATCATATTTGTGTTGCTGTTATAGAGGAGTTGTATATCATTATAAGATATATTACCTCCTAGTAAGTCATAATCACCATCGCCATCTATATCAAGATGTACTATGGTATTACCGGTATGTCGGTATTTCTTGCCGGAGGCTTCGCCTCCTTTACAAGATATATTGAGCGACATGGTACGAGCTATACCTTGATAGAATTTGCCCCAACACAAGTCAAATTCAGTCATAATAATGCTATCGCAGGGCAAGGCTTGCTCTACTCGCATATTTTTGTACCAAGTAATTTTGGAACCAAACACATCATAAGCTAATATGTCTAAGTCTCCATCAT
>DAIUCL010000190.1:0-4608 GCA_036846185.1 Chitinophagaceae bacterium | reverse complement strand
GGGTATATCGTAGCCGGCAGCCAACAATTTCTGCATTGATGCTTCAGTGAAATACTGATATTTATCTCTGATATCGATGGGAGTATCGATATATTCAATCTTCGGCTCCATATCTAGTGCCTCGAAGAGGGCATGAGCTAATTGATTGAAGGTGGACGCTTTTCCGGTGCCGGCATTGTAAAGGCCGCTGTTGGGTTTGTGCTCTAAGAGCCATTGTATAATCTGTACGATATCGTATACATAGATGAAGTCCCTTTGCTGCTCTCCATCTTTATATTGTGGATGATGGGAGCGAAATAGCTTGACGAAGCCCTGTTGTTTGAGTTGGTGATAGGCATGAAATACGACGGAAGCCATGCGTCCTTTATGGTATTCGTTAGGGCCAAACACGTTGAAGAATTTAAGGCCATACCAATGGGTAGGTTGTTGTTCTTGTCGTAATATCCATTGATCAAATTCATTTTTGGATACGCCATAGGGATTGAGCGGTTGTAGCAAGAAAGGAGACTCGTGATCATCGTTGTATCCATGTTCTCCCAAGCCATAGGTGGCTGCCGAAGAGGCATACAGAAAAGGAATATCTTTTCGTATAGCATATTGACAAAGGGCAATGGAGTAATCGAGGTTTAATTTTTTATGAATGGCATAATTCATTTCGGTCGTATCTGTGCGAGCTCCCAGATGTATGATATAATCAGGAGTAATTCGACCGCTTTCCAAAAAATCCATTAAAAATACTCGGTTTATTTTTTTTATACATTCTACGGAATGGTGATTATTCATTTTGTCGATTCGATCAAAATCATCGGATAGGTAGAGCTGTGTGAAGCCTATTTTGTTGAGAGCGACAGCCAGAACACTGGCAATAAAACCCGCTGCACCCGTAATTAAAATGGAAGATTGCTTGTTCATTTTGTATGGATTACATGATAATACCTGCGATAGTAGCCGACAGATAGGAGGCAAGCGTACCACAGAGTAAGGCTTTCAGGCCGAGCTTCACCAAGTCGCCACGACGCTCGGGGGCCATAGAGCCTATACCGCCAATTTGTATACCTACGGATGAAAAGTTGGCAAAGCCACAGATCGCAAAGCTGGCTATCATCAAGCCTTTTTCGGTAGTGAGGGGTAAGGCAGCACCAGATATGCTAGGGTTAGCCGTCATATTAGAGAAAGCTACAAATTCATTGATAACTAGTTTTTGCCCGAGTAATGTAGATACATTATTGAGGTCTTGTACCGGCACACCCATAGCCCAGGCCAATGGGTAAAAGAGTTTGGCAAAGATGAAATCTAAACTTAGTGGTATGTCCAAATGAAAAAGCCCCCCCAATTTTAATAATAAAAAATTGACCAAGGCTATCAAGCCAATGAAGCCTATGAGCATGGCAATAACGTTAATTGAGATCTTCATCCCATCTGAAGCACCATGACTGATTGCGTCTATCACATTATCATAAGGCGATTTTACCTGCAACTTTACATTACCCATGGTTTCGCTTACTTCTGTCTCCGGAAACACGATTTTAGAAATCACCAAAGCTCCCGGGGCGGCCATCAGGCTGGCGGCTAATAAATATTCGGCTCTGGCACCAAAACTCACATACACTACGAGAATACCACCGGCAATACATGCCATACTTCCACTCATGCTGGCAAGTAGTTCGCTCTTCGTCATATTTTTCAGATAAGGTCGTATCATTACTTGTGCTTCTACTTGTCCTACAAAGGCACTAGCTACATTGCTCAGTGCTTCTGCACCACTCACTCTCATTACAAAATGCATGGCCTTAGCCAACACACTCACAATCAACTGCATGACTTTGAAATGATAAAGAATAGCAACGATCACGCAGACCAATATGATAGTTGCTAATACACTAAATCCAAAGATGAATACTCCTTCCGCATCACTACGGTAAGCGACCGTCATGCCATTTTTATCCTGTGTCATTACACCTCCGTATACAAAGGCAGCTCCTTGCTTGGCAAAAGCCTCGATATGAGTCATTTGATGACCGAGCCATTGAAAGATATTTTTGATAAATTCTACTTTCAGTATCATCAAAGCTAAACACACTTGCAATAAGATACCGCTCACCACCAGGCGAAGATTGATTTTGTATCGATTATTTGAAAATAAAAATGCTATCGAGAGGATAAGCACTATCCCAATGAGGCCATGAAATCGTTCCATAAGTAGCTATTAAAATGGAAAAGTAGAGGAACTTTTTTGAATACACAAAAAATATGCACAAAGAAAAAAGCACAGACACAATTTGAGATAAGTCTGATTTAGTAAGCCAGTAATTTTTGTACTAAATCATGAAGTCGAGATTTTGCCAAAAATTGTTGTTCCAATTCTATAGCAAAAGGTACCGGTGTATCCAGGCTAGCGCATCTCATCACAGGAGCATCCAAATATTCAAAGCAATGTTCGCTAATCCATGCGGCTATTTCGCCACCGATTCCACCCGTAAGGGTATCCTCATGTAATACCAGTACTTTGCCACATCGCTTCACTGCATCGGCTATACTTTCATAGTCCAGGGGCAATAGCGTTCTTAAATCGAGCAGATGAATGGAGAGTTCCGGATGGAGTTTTTGGTAATCGAGTGTCCAAATCACGCCGGAGCCATAAGTGATGACGGCAATTTCATCCCCTTGCTGTACTACATGGGCTTTGCCTATTTCAATAGTATAATACCCTTCGGGCACGCTACCGGAGATGCTTCGGTACAAGGCTTTATGTTCGAAATACATCACAGGATTTGGGTCTTCAAAGGCAGAAATCAATAAACCTTTGGCATCGAAGGGCGTAGAGGGGTAGACCACTTTCAGGCCTGGAGTATGGGTAAACCAGGCTTCGTTGCTCTGCGAATGAAATGGGCCTGCACCCACTCCCGCACCAGTTGGCATCCGCACCACTACATCGGCGTGTTGTCCCCATCGGTAATGAATTTTAGCCAAATTGTTGATAATTTGGTTAAACCCTACCGTTACAAAATCGGCAAATTGCATTTCCATCATCGACTTGAAACCTTTGATACTCAAGCCAAGGGCAGCACCCACGATAGCGCTTTCACACAAAGGCGTATTACGTACACGAGCCTTGCCATACTTTTCTACCATACCCTCTGTTACTTTAAATGCGCCACCATATTCGGCTATATCCTGCCCCATGAGTATCAGGTTCTCGAAGCGCTTCATACTTTCATCAATCCCTTCTGAAATCGCTTGGATCATTTTAAGCTCTCTGGAAGAAGTATTTGTCGTAATGCTACTATGAGAGATGTATGGCGCATAGACATCTGCCAACTCTTCTTTACTATCCGGCTGCACCGGAGGTTCCGCAAAACCTCTTTCCAGATGCTCTTCGATATAGTGTTTAAATTCTTCTCGTATAGAGTCTACATCACTTTGTAGAAGTAACTTAGTCGAAAGCAAATAGCGCTCATAGTTGTTGAGAGGATCTTTTTCGCCCCATAGTTCAAAAAGTTCTTTGGGTACATATTTTACACCACTGGCTTCTTCATGACCACGCATTCTGAATGTCATGCATTCAATCAAGATAGGTTTTTGATTGTCGATACACCATTTTCGAGCATTAGATACTTCATGATACACTTCAAGTATATTATTACCATCTATAGTAATCGCTTTCATGCCATAACCTACTCCTTTATCCGCGAGTTGTTTGCATATGAATTGCTCACTACTAGGGGTGCTCAGGCCATAGCCATTGTTTTCGATAATAAAAATTACCGGCAGATTCCACACTGCGGCTACATTCAAAGCTTCATGAAAATCACCTTCACTCGTAGCCCCATCACCACTAAAGGCAAGAGACACTTTACCTTCTCCTTTCAGTTTGTGAGCTAGGGCTATGCCATCTGCAATAGCCAATTGAGGGCCAAGGTGAGAAATCATACCACAAATATGATGCTCATTAGAGCCAAAATGAAAGCTTCGTTCTCGCCCCTTACTATATCCATTTTTGCGTCCCTGCCATTGCGTAAAAAGCTTGTCCAGAGGCATTTTGCGAGTCGTAAACACTCCCAGGTTTCGGTGCATGGGCATGATGTATTCATCTGCATCAAGAGCTAGAGTGGCTCCCACCGCTACAGCCTCTTGACCTATTCCACTAAACCACTTGCTGATTCGCCCTTGTCGGAGTAGAATCAGCATTTTTTCTTCAATCATTCGTGGCAGGAGAAGTGATTTATAAATATCCTTTAGTTGCTCTTTGCTGAGGTTTTTTTTGTCAAATTTCATAGAAAAATAATTCGTGTGACTCATAGGCTTAGATGCGAACTATGAGCAGAGCAAAAGTAATGCGTAAACAGTGAATTGTAGAATGTGAGTTCCAAAACAAAAATATTTAGGGTATGCTGGTTATCACACAGGTGCTTCAAATTCAAGGAAGCGTCAAAGGGAAAATACTGTGGTATATCCCTTTGGCGATGACGCAGAAGTTGAAGATGCCTGTGAGAAGTGAAATAATACCAATTGCATTTATAAATTAGTCCAAAACTAATTTATAATTTTACAATAGTAAATACCGATATAAAAGATTCATAGTTCAAACGAGCTTAGCGAAGATTGGAC
>DAIUCL010000189.1:0-4626 GCA_036846185.1 Chitinophagaceae bacterium | reverse complement strand
ATATTTTTTCTATACACCAAAAACATAGAATAGGCATACTCCAAAAGATGTGAAGAGATATCATGATAAGGTTCTAAGCGCACGTCTATCGAAAATCCAGGAGCTAGTTGTTTTTGATAACAGACACGTGCAAAAAGTAATTTTCTCTCAAAGGTAGAAAATCCCATTCGACCATACTCGCCGGCCATAGATCGAAAAAGATAAGCTCCTCTCATGCTGGTGTATCCCTCACTTTGCCAGTACCCGAGCGAAAAGCCCAGCCCCCCTTTACTCTGCATGCCAGCATTCAAAAACAGTGCGTTCCCCTCTGGGAAAAGTGGCTGCGCACCCGGTATGATTTGTCTGGAAAGAAGGTAATAGTTTTGAGTGAAAAAAGATTCTAACCAGTTGTCCGTTTTCTTCTGAATTTCGATACCTACAGCCAGATTTAATTGTGTAGTCATAGGTAAATCCACAGTATCTATTTGGCCACCCTGATGGGTCACTAGACCTTGTAAAGCCATCATTATTTGCCAATCATTTTTATTCAATAGCACTGTATTGCTGCTATGACCGGCACTGAATACTTCTTGCATACTATCCTGCAAGTATTGCATTCTCTCCCAGTTGATCCATGTATCACTCCATATTCTCTTATGATCGATCTTCCACTGTAGTCCTCTCTCCTGATTTTGAGTGATATAGCTTTCATAATTCAGAAGGGGCTCAATCAGCCTGTGACTCACATTACTCTCTAAGTTTCCCATAATCAATCTATGTGCTCCACTTTTCCACTTCACGCTCCATATAGGGCTTATTTTTCTGAATGCCTGTCCACCATAGTCGCTCAGCAAATAAATACCACCCTCTAGCCTCAACGAAGCATGGGCATCATAGCGAATCACTCCGGCCAGCTGACTTCCCATCAGGGTATAGCCATATTGCATAGGTGAGAAATATTCGTAATTCCGCAAAAAGTTTCCATTATCAATTCCTAGTTGTACTGTGCCCGGTGTGATACTATCCAAATGTCCATTACCAATTTCCAGCAATCGATTGCTGAGTTGACCCATTGCTGGTCTTACCATAAATAAAATCATACTGATGATCAGTACAAAATTTAATTTTAAATATAAAGAATATCGTACCACATCACAAAGCTAATTCAATACACAGGCAATCATACTTATTTTTTAAAAAGAAAAATATTCAATCTCTTACCACTATAGTATAGCTATAAATTTTAATTATATACTCCAAACCACCTGTTTATAAGCATTTAAAATATGTGTATATAAATTAATGCATAATTATTTAGTTATTAGGCACATTTGGTATAGTATTTGATAACTGGATAGTATATAATAAAATACATATTATGAAATTAAACTATGCAAAATTCATTTTGCTTATTTTGGGAGTAACTTTGACACTCGCCATGAGTAATAATGCACTAGCCCAAAATAGCTGTTTACATACACCCTACAATAAGGTGTTCACGCCGCCACTTACTCCTTTCCCTGGTGGTAATGTCGTTATCAACCCTACCTTCGATGATAATGGATTAGCTCAGTGGCAACTCTTACCCAATGCCAACCGAGTAGTACTAAGTAGTCCGGGCTACAACTCAAGCCACTGTGCCCAAATCATCTCTACCAATAGCAATGCCGGTGGTGATGCATTCCTCAGTCAAGTAATTATGAATCTGACTCCAGGCCAGGCCTATAGCCTCAAAGCCAGATTACGTTCCAACCTTGCTACCAATAATAAGATACTCAGCGTTGATGTCCGAATTCGTTTTAATTACCCTAACGGTAACTACACCGTCTTATCCAAAAGCTTCTTTCCCAACTCTACCTGGACAGAGTATACCAACAACTTTACCGTACCCAATACCCCCAATTTGTTGCAAACTATCGTTCAAGTATCCGTTTATCGCGGACAAAACAACTCCATCTTTGTAGATAACATAGAGCTCAATGCACCCTCTAGCAACTGGGGATATGTCAATACCGCTATACCCGTAGCCCCTCTAGGCGACTTAATCGAAGAGTTCAAAGGCGAACAAGGCACCGTACTCGACCCCACGCGCTGGCTCATGGTCAAAAAGGCCTGGGGCAACTCTTACGTAGCCAACAATAATGGTGTAGTACCCGAAAATCTTGAATTAGTATGTGGAGGTGGACTTCGTTTTCATGCACATGGTGATTTGTACAATGGACCCATACAAGGTGCCGAAAACAATTTAGGAAATGGTAAAATAAGAGTAGGTGCTTGCATAGCTACCAAAGATTACTACGCTTCAGGCTTATACGAAGTCGTAGCCAAAGTTATACCCGGTGTAGTTAATGCCTTCTGGACCTTCCACTACATCGAAGATCAAGCCTACCAAGATGGCGGTATCAAAAACTCTGAAATCGACTGGGAAGTTCCTTCCAACAACTATAATGGTGCCAAAAACGTCATCAACGACTGCCTGGTCAATACCTGGGGTGGGCTTTGCAACGGTGTTGGACTTACCACAGCCGGCATCTCCCACAGCGAATCTCTAGGTGTAGCCGATGCCTCTCAAGATTTTCATAAATACACTATCGAATGGCATACCGGTGGCAATGGTATAGCACCCTCTATCAAATGGTACTTTGATGATGTACTCGTCAAAACAGAATTAAACCCCACCTACATCCCTTTCCGTGCTTCTCGCTTCTGGGTAGGTGTATGGTTTGGCAATACCAACTGGATTACCGGTGGCAACCCCGCCATACTCCAATACGACGACCGATTCATGGAAGTAAAATCAGTCAAAATACTACCCTTCTATGAACCCAATGATGTATACGAAACCGAAACCAACCCTGCCACAGGCTTTGTAGGACCTCAGTTCAACCCAGTTTTCCCATGTACCAACAACAATGGGCAGCGTGTAGCACAAGAGCCAATCGAGACAAACAGCTCCGCTTCATCGACAGTCGAACTCGTTAGCACACGCGTATATCCCGTACCTGCACAACAGTTTGTACACATACATAGCAGCGGAGTCAGCAATGATCTGTTCAGTGCCATTACCCTTTTCGACCTCAGCGGACGTGTAGTAGGTCATGGCAATATCGTCATCCAAACCGATACTCAAGTCACCGTGGAGCTACCCTCACACTTAAGCAATGGCTCCTACCTCATGAGAGCTGTGCGAGTAAGTGGCCAAGTAGTAAAAGAAAAAATACAAATACTAAAATAACAAATACATATAGCTCAAAAAACAACAAAGTCGTCTGCTTGCAGGCGACTTTGTTGTTGAATACAAAATACTAGGGCGGCCGTCACGCTTTCCGTTACTAGTCCTCCGGCCTCTGCGAGTGCTGCATGGTCGCAGGAGTGGCTCCGTGCCTCCGCCCCTCCTGCTTCCTGCATCACATCGCTTCGTCCGTGCGGGCTATCCACTGCAATCGTGGCCGCTGGCATTACCGGTCATCATAGCACAATTGGTCGTAGTAGCTTACTACTACAGTCATGAGTATCATTCAGAATATTCATCAGGATAAGCCTTTCCACCAATAAATTAGTGTGTACTCTACTACTCAATAATATTGAGGTATAGAAATGGGCTTTTTCTTACCCCAAATTTAAATGTTTAATTGTACATGGTTCAGAAAAAATCATATTGTTGACCACGGTATGGAATAGTTTCGATTTGTCGTTTATATTTTTTCTAAAGAAGTACTCATTCAAATAATCTTGCAAATGCGTCACATGATGATAAATTCCTCTCAGTGCAGCTTTGAGCATCATGATTTCGCGATGTATTAGTTTGAAATTTTGTTCCGGTTTACTTTTTTCTTGTATCCTATTCGGATAGTTTCTTTTAAGTGGATTATAAGCTCGCCATTTGTAAACTCGAACAGTTGCTTCGGTAGAAACTCGTTTCTCGAAAAAGGGTTTTAATTCTTTACTGCTGGCGTTTTTAATCTGATGGGCGAACGCCCGGACGATTTTCTTTTTTAACATTTGAACGCCGATAACAAATTCCTTCTTCTTGCCTTTGCTGCGGCCAGGTTTGCCCGGCTCTTTGCCGCCAATGCTGGATTCATCTACATCGACTCGACCGCATAGTTTAAAGTCACCTTGATGCATCGCCTTCATGATTTTTCGTTTGAAGTAATAACACGTCTTTGCACGAATACCTGTTCTTAGATGATGTTCCAAACTACTAATACCTTTCTTATCGGTACTCACCAAAAATACCATCAGAAAGGCTTTTACAATATCAAACTTCAAATGATGAAACAAATTGCCAGATGTAACAGAATGTTTATTCTTACATTTATTGCATTTCAATTCCCCAAATTTCACGGTATTGCAATACCCTGTATGACCGCAGCGAACACACTTGAATCCTGCTTCCCATTTAAGATCGAACAACTATTTTTTTCACTTTTCAGCGCTATTGAACTCTATAATAAACTCTTGTAAATTGTAACCTATGAACATACTCTTTGATTTTATAGTACAAAGATTCTACTCATACTACTCAACCCATTAACGTATCAAGCATTTATTTGGGGTATCTTAATGCCCATTTCTATAGATAAGAAACCCATCTAGAGGGACTAATTAAGTATATAAATAAAAACATACCTTGTTATCTTAATG
>DAIUCL010000188.1:0-4644 GCA_036846185.1 Chitinophagaceae bacterium | reverse complement strand
AAGTAATCCCGAAAATGATATAATTATATCTAAAAAGAAAGATACTACTCATTCGCACCGTATTAATCTGTTTGCAAATCGTGAATCACTAAAAGGAAACGAAACAATATCAAGATACAGAACTATATTTAATAAAGTCGATTTTGATGGGGAATGCATTTTAAATAATCCTGAGCTACTTTATAAACTTTGGCATGTTGATTATTCTATTAGTTCCTCAGATGAAAAGTTGTCAGAAAAAGGAATAATGAGCGCATTAGGTTGGAAATTGGAAGATGAACAATGGACAAAAACAGATAAGTGGAGTAATTTTAAAATTCCAATAGAAGCATCATTGTCAATTTCAAAATTAGCAGAGTTAAAAAAAGAATATGGTTCATATTCAGCACTGGCGATAAAAAAACTACTTCCTGTTATGCGTGTAGGAGTATACTGGAATAAAGATAAAATTGAAGAAAATACCCTAAAAAGAATACAAAAAATTACAGATAGTGAGTTTGACGAAACCGTCAATGACGAAACACGCATTAAAATTAAACGCTGGGAAAAAGAATACCGCCCACTTAACACACTTGAAGACTTTTATGGATTGCCTACTTGGCTCGCCGGATATGTGGTATATGGCATACATTCTGAAAACGAAATAAAAGATTGCAAAACCTCTGAGGAATTTAATAATGAGGTGATTGTGAATTTTAAAAATAATAGTTTACGAAACCCTGTGGTAGAACAAGTTATCCGAGAAACATTATTACTTGTTCGTGATTTGTGGAAACGTTTAGAATGTAAAAATGAAAAAATTGATGAAATACACATTGAGTTAGGAAGAGAGCTAAAACACAACTCTGATGAAAAACAAAATATTGCTTCCTCACAAGACAAAAATTATAAAGAAAAACAACGAATTAAAGCATTATTAAAGGAACTTATAAATGACGGTTTTAGTCAGTACAATATTGAAGAAGTAATAGAACATACTAATTTTGAGACAAAGCCCAACCCAGATAGCCCTATTGATATAGATAAATTCAGAATATGGAAAAGCTTATCTAATAAGTCGGAACTAGAATGGGCGAAAAAAGTAAAAGATGAAAAAATTCCAAGTGAACAAGAAATTAAAAAATATGTGCTTTGGTTAAGTCAAAACTGCCGTTCTCCCTATACAGGCAAAATTATTCCATTGAGTAAATTATTTGACGAAACAGAGTACCAAAAAGAGCATATCATTCCTCGTTCAAAAATGAAGAACGATAGCATGAATAACTTAGTTATTTCTGAAGCTGCCATTAACCCTAGACCTTACAAAGGTAATTTACTTGCTCGGAACTTTATTAGTCAATTTGGAGGAAAAGTGCATGAAATTAATGGAAGAAATTACTCAATACTTAGCGAACAAGAATATGAAAAGTATGTAAAAGATACTTTCAAATACAATAAATCTAAACTAAAAAACTTACTAGCTACTGAAGTTCCAGATGGATTTGTAGAACGTCAATTAAACGACACACGATACATTACCAAAAAAGTTGCAGAGTTATTAAAGCCAGTTGTTGGAAGTGATACTAAAATAATTTTTACTGGTGGTGCTATTACTTCTGAGTTAAAGAAAAACTGGGGATTAACCAAAGAATGGAAAAAACTAATGCTACCAAGATTTAAACGACTGGAAGCCATTACAGGGAATTCCTATATCAAACAAAACGAACACGACCGAAACGACATAGATATAAATGTTCCTGAAAACGAAAAATTAGATATTAAAAGAATAGACCATCGCCATCATGCTTTAGACGCCTTAATAGTGGCAGCAACTACAAGAGAGCATATTCGATATTTAAACTCATTAAATGCAATTGATAATAATGAAGAACTCAAAAAAGTACAACGTAGTTTGGTTAAAGGGAAAATCCGTGATTTTAAACTACCATGGGAAACATTCACCAAAGATACTCGTGAAAAATTAGAAGAAACCATAGTAAGTTTTAAAGTTAAGAACCGAATAATAAGTGAGCCACGAAATATAACACACACATGGGCTATTAAAAATGGTGGCCTTAAAAATCTAAAAATAAAAGAACAAAAGCCCAACAAAAAGTGGATGGCTATTCGTAAATCATTGTTTAAAGAACCATTGGGTGTAGTTTATTTAAAAAAAACTAAAGAGGTTTCAGTATTAGATGCATTCAAAATTGAAATTGAAAGACAGCTACACGAAAATGACCCTAAAAAACGAAAAATATCATCTTATATTTATGATAAGACAGCAAGACAGATCATAAGAGAAGTAATAAAAAAATGTAATGCAAGCATAGATGAAAAAGAAGCACTAAACAAAGAAATTGACTCTTATCTCAAAAAGAATAAAACAGACAATGGCGTATATGTACTCAGTGGAATAGAATTTAGCAAAGTAACTATTGCCGATTTTAATTCATACAAAACAAAACGAATGGCTTTGAGCAAGAAAGATTATATGGAAGGGCTTACCATTGAAAAAATGAAGAATGGCTTTCTATATTTCGATATGATTGGCAAAGAACAGTTTGAACAATTTGACATTGATAAACAATGCTTAATCGAAAAGGCGGGAATAAAAGTTTCTTACACAAAAAAAATGAATGCACTTAATTTGCTTTTTTTATCTCATATACTTGAATATAATAACAATGCAAAAATGGCTTTTGGATCAACTTCCGAAACAAATGGACTTGACGAATTTATTAAAAAAGGAAAGGAACATCCAAAAATCAAAAAAGAAATAAAATCGGTAACTCGATTAGACGGTGAAGTGGATATAGAAGATATGTTTAATGGGGGATTTTATGAAACAAACCAATATGCAAACACATTTTTTATTATGTACGAAAATGAAATAACAAAACAACGTTCCAGTTTTAAATCCATTTCTACCCATAAAGCAATCGAGAAATTAACTAATGGTCAACAAATTGCTGATGATAAAAAGGGTTACAAAAAGATCGTTCTCTCACCTGGTGATTTAGTTTATGTGCCTACTAACGAAGAATTAGAGAATAACAAAATAATCGATTTTAATAAAATTACTCCACAACTTATAGATAGGTTATATGTTGTTAATGATTTTTCCAAAACTTGTTACTTTAGACCTTTAAATTATGCAAATGCTATTATCTCAAAAGAAGTTGATTTAAAAAACGATGAAATTAGTCGTAAAATCTCAGGTTCATATGACCTAAAAACTGCAAGTTTAAACGGTATTCAGATTAAAGATGTTTGTATAAAACTCTATGTAAACAGGCTTGGTGAAATAAAAATTACATAGAAAATTAAAATCTATGATCAAACGCACCCTATACTTCAGCAATCCTGCTTATTTGAGAACCCAACTCGAACAATTAATAGTGGACCTACCAGAAACGGATGAAATAAAAACTATCCCTATCGAAGATATTGGAATAGTAATAGTTGACCATCAGCAGATTACGATTAGTCATGCGCTTATTGCCAAATTACTAGCCAACAATGTTGCCTTTATCACCTGCGACACAAGCCACCACCCTACCGGCCTAATGCTCAACTTGGATGGGCATACATTACAAAGCCAACGATTTAAAGATCAATTGGACGCCAGCCAACCTCTCAAAAAACAATTGTGGCAACAATCCATTATCAGTAAAATTCAGAACCAGGCGAAGCTACTTGAACAGCAAGGTGTAGAAGTGGGCAATATGACCCGATGGGCAAGCGATGTAAAAAGTGGTGATAGCAGCAATAGGGAGGCCAGAGCAGCCGTTTACTATTGGAGTAAATTATTCAAGATGCACCCCGACTTTGTGAGAGATCGCCACGGATTTCCTCCCAACAATTTATTGAATTATGGCTATGCCATTTTGCGAGCCATCGTAGCACGCTCTTTGGTGGGTAGCGGTCTCCTACCCACTTTGGGTATTCATCATCGTAATCAATACAATGCCTATTGCCTTGCTGATGATATCATGGAGCCTTATCGCCCCTTTGTAGATAAAATCGTCTTAAATATTTGCCATACTCATGAAGAGTATGAAATTCTCCACACCGAACTCAAACGACAACTATTGAGTGTGGCTAGTATGGACGTAGAGATAGAGGGTCAACGAAGCCCTCTGATGATAGCGGTACAAAGAACAACGGCCAGCCTCGCGAAATGTTTTGAAGGTAGTCAACGAAAAATCATATATCCGCAAATGACCTAATCTACGAAAACTAATACTATGTTCACTCGTCTAAACCAATATCGTGTTATGTGGATAATCGTATTATTTGATCTTCCTACCGAAACCAAACAAGAACGGAGAATCTCTGCCGAATTCAGAAAAAAAATTTTGAAAGACGGCTTTACGATGTTTCAGTTCAGCATTTATTTACGTCATTGCCCCAGCAAAGAAAATGCCCAAGTACATATCAAACGGGTACGAAAAATTTTGCCTGAAAAGGGTAAGATTGGAATTATGTGCATCACCGATAAACAATTTGGCGATATGGAAGTCTATTACGGTGCCAAAGAATCAAAGCCACCCACCGGGGCACAACAGCTTGAATTATTTTAGCACTTCGTTAAGACATACTGATAGAGTGGATAATAAAGCCTAAAGTGAGCCACCCAATAAGCGGTATAGTATACCACTT
>DAIUCL010000187.1:0-4681 GCA_036846185.1 Chitinophagaceae bacterium | reverse complement strand
AAAGATTGTAGCCAAGTCCAAATATTTTCTGCTTTGCGTCCTTGAACGGGCAAGATGATTGAGGTTGCTTGATTGAAGTTACCTTAATATCAGTTTGTATGTCGTCAGATGGCAAGTCAATACCACTTGCAGATGAACCGATGGTCAGTTTGTATTTGTCGTCTAAATGCTTTTTGAATTTGTGTTCAATGTGAGTGCCAACGGCTTTGCCGTCAGTTACTCCGTAAAGTTCCTTGTTTTTATGTTTCGATTCAGCTACACAAAAGGTGTGGGCTTCTTCAATGAGTTTTTTTATCGTTAATTTCTCTTTCATTACAGTCAAAAATGTATGTCGCTAAGTTAATATTTTATACGGCTTGGTCGTCCAGTCAGGTCAGTAAGTTTTACACAAATTTGCTTGTCAAACCGTCTTGCCAGTCGTAGCAGGTGTTTCGAAAGCATTACGCACAACTTACTTATGGAGGCTACTCAACTCCCAAAAAAATCCACGTGTAGAGAGTATGGGGGCTATAATAAGTTGTTAATTGCTAAGCAAATATAAGAAATTATTATTTACAAATCATCATATGGGCTCTTTATTTTTTTAATTTCACGTGTACTTACATGCGTATAAATCTCCGTTGTTCTGCTACTTTTATGTCCTAGCAGTTCTTGTATGTATCTTAAATCAGTACCGGATTCAAGTAAATGGGTGGCATAGCTATGACGTAGCCAATGTAAACTTACCGGTTTGTGTATCCCGGATTTTACCAAAGCGGATTTTAATACCTGCTGTAGGCTTCGTTCATCATACGCTTCACCCGGGGTTTGTCCTTCAAATAGCCATGTTTGTGGTTTATACAATGTATAATACTCTCTTAGTTGTACGAGTATTTTTTCACTCAATGGGGCTATTCTGTCTTTTTTTCCTTTGGCTTGTCTTATTATCACTATTCCACGTTTGGAGTCTATATCGCTTAGCTTAAGCTGTAGTAGCTCGCCTCTGCGTAGTCCGCAACTGTATATGAGGCATAGCATGGCTTTGTGTTTTGGGTTTGTGTGCGCTTCCAATAGGCTTTTTATTTCCTCCTTGCTCAGTACGTTTGGTAATGTTTTTTCTCTTTTGGGCCAGTGTATCAGTGCCACATCCATCTTGCGATTTTCGATGGTCGTGAAGAATTTTTTGACGGCATTTATGATTTGGTTTTGGTAGGTAGAGGATAGCCCTTTTTTCAGTATGTAGTCATTGTTGAATCGTAATAAATCCTGATTATCTATTTCTTCTACGGCCTTTTCATTGTAGAAGGCTAAAAATGTTTTCACGGCATCGGTGTAGGTTTTTACCGTACTCTCACTCAGGCGTTTGGAACGCATCCAGTGTACAAATTGTTCTATTTTCAAGGCATGATCCGGATGTTGAATGTATCGAGGGGGGAGTTTGAATTGTTGCCTGTATTCATCTGTATCGGGCAAATGCCATGCGCTAAGGGTGGCGCTCCATTGCGCTCCTTCTAATTTTTTGATGCGGGCATTTAGCTCTGTATTTTTTTCAAAATAGACTACTATTCGTGTGTTGCCTTTGTGTGTCTGTAGTTTTGCTTCCCAATTCATCGTGTAGCAGATTGTATTTTTGGCATGGCTTCGCCGAGCTCAGTCCCATAGGATTGATGCTATGGTCAAAGATACGGATGATTTTAGCAAAGTAGCCAAAAAGTGGTTTCGATAACTCCCTCGCTCAGACCGCCGACCATTGCTACTGCGCCGGGTGGCTGCCGTGCCTGGAGGGCGGCGAGGTACGAGCCGGTGCGGAGCCTACAGGCGGAGCACGGGAGCGACAGCGTACCCCGCAAGGGACGGATGGTGGATGAAGATTGCAAAACGGATGACAGCCCCTCAATGAATTTAGAAGAGAAAAGTGGACTGTAGATAATATATTGATATACATAGATTTATCCGTTTGCAAACGTGTAGAAACGTTTATATCCGTAACTAAACGTATAGATACCGACTCGCTCTGACGAATGTATTCACCTTTGTATCGTTCTTCAAGGGCTGCTGCTCGCCATACTAGTCAGCATGTAGTAAGTAGTGGGGAACTGAAATAAATAACGTAAACAAAAAAACATGAACATGAACAGTTTAAAAAACAGAGTACAACTCATCGGTAATCTCGGGCAAGCTCCCGAAGTCAAACAATTGGAATCGGGTAAACAAGTCGCTCGCCTCAGCCTCGCTACCAATGAAGTGTATCGTAAAGAGAATGGCGAAAAAGTTACCGAAACGCATTGGCACTCGCTCACTGCTTGGGGCAAACTCGCCGAAATAGCGCAGAAATACCTGACCAAAGGAAGTGAAATCGCCATAGAGGGTAGACTGACCTATAGAGAGTATACAGATAAGGATGGTATCAAACGCTATGCCACAGAGATCGTAGTGACAGACTTGCTGATGCTCGACAAAAAATCAGGAAACGAGGTTTAATCTCACGGTCTGATGCCGGTCGTAGCGAAGTGCGATCTATAGTCCGCAGCTTCTCCGGCTATATTCAATAGGGTGAGCTCTCGTGTAGAGCTTTCCCTATTATATTTGTGTCGAATAGCCTGTAAGCAACTTTTCGTAATCTATGCTATTGTATGCAATAGGCCACCGCAGCCGTTGAGGCAAGCCGTATGTCGAAGTGCCGCTTTGCGGCACCGATGCTTTGCTAAGTCTCTCTCTCTGGGGCTATGCATGCTCTGCTCATTCGCTTTCATTTTATGATGTAGCTTTGTAACGGTTTTATTCATGTATATGGATGCACCCCTCCCCTTTTTATTATGTCAACCCATTTTTTACATAATACCCCCGGCACTACTGATACCGACAATGCTTATTTTCAATTGGCATTTGATTTTGTACAGGATACGCAGTCGCATATCTATCTCACCGGTAAGGCCGGTAGCGGCAAAACGACTTTTCTTCGCTATGTCAAAGCGCATTGCAGCAAAAAAATGATCGTAGTAGCACCCACCGGTGTAGCCGCTATCAATGCCGGCGGCGTCACCATGCACTCCTTTTTTCAGCTACCCTTCGGTATCTATGTGGCCGACTGGCAAGGCGATAGCTTCTCGCAAGATGCCATTACCAATCGCCAACATATGCTCCGTAGCCTTCGCCTGAGCCATGCCAAGCGCGATATCCTCCTGAGCCTGGAGCTGCTGATCATCGATGAGGTGAGTATGCTCCGCAGCGATAAGCTCGATGCGATCGATGATATCCTTCGATCTGTGAGGCGCGATCGGCGCCCTTTCGGTGGAGTACAAGTACTCTTTATCGGCGACTTGTATCAGCTGCCTCCCGTAGTCACGCATGCCGAAGAGCCGGTGATGAGTGCGCATTATCCCGGTCCGTTTTTCTTTCAAGCTAATGTGTTCAATCAGATAGCACCGGTGTATATCGAACTCAAAAAAATATACCGCCAAAGCGATCCCGCTTTTTTGAACCTGCTCAATAATATCCGTTACAACCAGCTGCAAGCCCAAGATATAGATCAGCTTCAGCAGCTTATGTACAACCAGGTAGATGAGGCTCGCCCCGGACTGGTCACGCTGTGTAGCCACAATTACAAAGCAGATCAAATCAATAAATCCGAAATCGAAAAACTCCATACCCCTTCGCTCTCCTTCCAGGCACAGGTACAAGGTGATTTCTCCGAACGACAATATCCCGCCGATTTCTCGCTATCGCTCAAAGTAGGTGCTCAAGTCATGTTTATCAAAAATGATAGCCATATCGATAAGCGCTACTACAATGGCAAAATAGGAATAGTATCCAAAATCGAAGAAGACACAATATGGGTCAATTGCGAACAAGATGAAGAACCCATCGAAGTATTGCCCGTCGACTGGGAAAATATCTCCTATCGCTATGATAAAGAAACAGGTGATATCGACGAAGAAGTACTTGGCACCTTTAGCCAATATCCTCTCAAGCTGGCATGGGCTATCACCATACACAAGAGCCAGGGGCTCACCTTCGACCACGTAGTCATCGACGCCGGCGACTCCTTCGCTCCCGGCCAGGTATATGTAGCCCTCAGTCGATGTACTTCCCTGCAAGGCATCACCTTGCGTAGTGCCATACAGCGCCACTCGCTCTCTGTAGATGAGCGTATAGCCTCCTACCACCGGCAAGAACTTTCGTATGAACAGCTACTCCAGCACCTACAGCTCGAGCGCCGTCAGTACCAAATCCATAAGCTTACTCACCTCTATGAATGGAAAAAACTCTATGACCACCTTCACCAACTTATGGTGGAAACCGAAAATCAAAAACAAATACCCGACAAAGAAGCTAGCTTCCGACTCATCGCTACTATGGTGAATATAGTGCATGAACTACATACCATACACCTCAAGTTCAAACCCGAGCTCGATACGCTTATCCAACACTTTATTCATCACCAGCAGCACGAAGCACTGGTGAGCAGAGTGCAAAAAGCATCGCACTATTATATCCGCCGCCTGCACAAAGAACTGTACGAGCCACTGGTATTTCAACTCGCCTCGCTCGATGCTATACCTCGTATCAAAAAATACAAACAACAACTCCAAAGCGCCATAGACCTCACTTGGCACAAAATACAACTGCTCCAAACAGCTACTCTCAACGACACCTTGCTATCCGACCCTAGCCTCCATGTATCGCCCATCCGCCCCGAACC
>DAIUCL010000186.1:0-4698 GCA_036846185.1 Chitinophagaceae bacterium | reverse complement strand
CTATCCGAATCCGGCGGGCGATAAACTCTACTTGCGAGGAGATAGGCCAAACGAAAGTCCTAAAGAACTATATAATGCAATAGGCGTGCTACAGCTTCGCACTCATGACGCTGAGCTAGAGGTGTGGCACTTGCCTCGGGGTATGTACTACCTCAAATGGGGGAGTGGGGTACGAAAGGTGATATTGGAGTAACATAGCCTAGGGAGTAAATTTTGCTATTGCTGAAAGGTAAAGTGCGGTATTGGGGCTCAATACGTTTGTGACTTGTTGTTTTGTACTATAATTCATTTGAGTAGAAAGGGTAGCTAAAGGCACTGATATAAATTTACATAAACTCGTGTACGCCAGCCGGCAGCCGGATAGAAGCGGATACCCCACAGACGCAAAGGCTAGTGAGGCTGGTGGTGCAGGAGCGGAGGCACGGAGCTACCTGCGCTGCCAAGCCTCACAGCCTGCGCGGCGAGGAGTAGTAGCGGATAGCCGTGCATGCCCCTAAAAATTGATCGAACATTCACTTTCGCCATGGAGGTGTGGATACACTGGCCAACATGCTAAATAGATACCAACTACTATAACCAGAAAAGGAAAGGCTAAAAAATATTTAATGCTCAAAAGGGTATTATGATTAGATGCAATACGAATTCACTTTATATTTGCGACCGTATGAACAATGATATTCAACATATCCTCACATCAGGACAGACAGATTATAAAGCGCATGTACAAGCATGGGTGCGCACCTTTCGTAACACACAATTTATCGCACTCAATGATGGTAGTACGAATAATAACCTGCAAGTAGTCATCGATTATACAAAGTATGATGATAGTCTGCTCAAGCGGATTACGACCGGTGCTTGTATATCGGTTAAAGGACAGATCGTAGCATCAACAGGTAAGGGGCAGACGGTAGAAATGATCTGTGAAGAAATAGAAATACTCGGTGACAGTGATGCGGAAAAATATCCTCTTCAACCGAAAAAACACAGCTTGGAGTTTCTGAGAGAAATAGCTCACCTTCGATTTAGGACGAATACCTTCGGGAGTGTGTTTCGCTTACGCAATGCCCTGTCGTATGGTATACATCGTTTTTTTCAGGAGCAAGATTTTATCTATCTGCATTCGCCCATTATCTCGGCCAGCGATGCCGAAGGTGCCGGCGAAATGTTTCGTGTGACCACCTTGCCTCTCGAAAATTTACCAAAAACAGAAAATGGTGAAATTGATTTTTCAGAAGACTTTTTTGGTAGGAGTACCAATCTTACGGTGAGTGGTCAGTTGGAAGCGGAATTGGCAGCGATGGCTTTTGGCAAAGTATATACCTTCGGCCCTACTTTCCGTGCCGAAAACTCCAATACTGCCAGACATCTTGCAGAGTTTTGGATGATAGAACCGGAAGTGGCTTTCAACGAATTGAAAGAGAATGCAGACCTAGCCGAGCAAATGCTCAAGTATGTGATACGCTATGCGATGGATAAGCATCCGGATGATATAGACTTCTTAGACAAACGACTAGCGGAGGAAGAAAAGCAAAAACCACAACAGGAACGTGCAGAGATGGGGCTGAGAGAGAAATTAGAATTTATGCTCTCCGGTCCGTTTGAGAGAGTGACGTATACGGAGGCTATCCAAATACTTCTGGACTCAACCCCCTACAAGAAGAAAAAATTTCAGTATGAAGTGAAGTGGGGTATCGATTTGCAAAGTGAGCATGAACGATTTTTGGTAGAAAAGCATTTTAAAAAGCCGGTGATAGTAACGGATTATCCTAAAGATATCAAGGCATTCTACATGCGCCAGAATGAAGATGGCCGTACAGTGGCAGCCATGGATATACTGGCTCCGGGTATAGGCGAAATCATAGGGGGCTCACAAAGAGAGGAGCGACTGGATAAGCTAGAGCAACGTATGAAGGAAATGCATATTCCTACAGACGAGATGTACTGGTACTTAGATACTCGCCGCTTTGGTACGTGTAAGCATGCGGGCTTTGGGCTTGGTTTTGAACGTCTGGTACAATTTGTAACCGGTATGGGCAATATACGAGATGTGATCCCCTTTCCTCGTACTCCAAAAAATTGTGAGTTTTAGTAGTCCGATTCGCTGTATACACTTAGTAGTATATTTCAAATTTAGTTTTTTGCTTTGGCTGATATCAGCCAAAGCAAAAAAATGCATTGTTATTTTTATATTTATTACATGGTCTTGTATGTATTCGCTTACACAATAAGTAAGGGTATCTCTAATGTATTGAGGAGAGAGGGCATGGGGGGGGATAAAGTAACTGTGTGAAGCAATATCAATTCGGCAAATAATAAAAAAGGCATTTACAAAGTCGATCAGATGATACGAATATTGTAAATGCCTTGTGATAGAATCAGAGTGTGTGCTACTTATAAGCTAGCTCTTATGATATTGAGTGCACCGCCTGCTTTGAACCATTCTATCTGCTGAGCATTGTAAGAGTGGTTGACACTGATGGTATGGTTGGTGCCGTCGCTATGGTGCAATACCATACTCAGTGGCGTAGCAGGAGCCATGCTGGTGAGACCCATGATATCGATGGTATCGTCTTCCTGGATAAGTTCATAGTCGGCTTTATCGGCAAAGGTGAGTGCCAGCATACCTTGTTTTTTCAGGTTTGTTTCGTGAATACGAGCAAAGGATTTAACCAATACAGCACGTACTCCGAGATGACGAGGTTCCATAGCGGCATGTTCACGTGAAGAGCCTTCGCCGTAGTTTTCGTCGCCTACTACGAGAGAGCCTATACCGGCTGCTTTGTATGCACGTTGTGTATCGGGCACGGGTGCGTATTCGCCATTGAGTTGATTTTTGACGTGGTTTGTTTTTTCGTTGAAATAGTTCACCGCACCGATCAATAGATTATTGGAGATATTGTCGAGATGTCCTCGGAATTTCAACCAGGGGCCTGCCATAGAGATATGGTCGGTAGTGCATTTGCCTTTGGCTTTGATGAGCAATTTGAGTCCTTTGAGGTCGGTGCCTTCCCAAGCAGCGAATGGGTCGAGAAGCTGTAAGCGTTTGCTATCAGGACTTACCAGTACACTGACTTTGCTTCCATCTTCGGCTGGTGCTTGATAGCCGGCATCTTCTACAGCAAATCCATTTAGAGGAAGTTCGTCGCCAGTGGGGGCATCGAGCTTCACGGATTCACCTTTATCGTTGGTAAGACTATCTGTGAGTGGGTTGAAATGAAGGCTACCGGCTATGGCCATAGCGGTAACCATTTCGGGGCTACCTACGAAGGCGTAGGTATTCGGGTTGCCATCGGCACGTTTGGCAAAGTTGCGATTGAAAGAATGAACGATGGTGTTTTTTTCTTGTTTTTCGGCGCCCATACGATCCCACATACCGATGCAGGGTCCGCAGGCATTGGCAAATACTTTGGCACCTACGCTACCAAACAAGTCGAGGAAGCCGTCGCGCTCGATGGTGTAGCGTACTTGTTCGCTACCGGGTGTGATCATGAATTCGGCATTGAGTGCGAGTCCTTTTTCTTTGGCTTGGCGCACGAGGCTGGCGGCTCTGCTGATATCTTCATAGCTAGAGTTGGTACAGCTACCGATGAGTCCTACTTCTATTTTTTCGGGCCAATTATTGGCAGCTGCTGCTGTTTTCATCTGTGAGATAGGGGTAGCGAGATCGGGTGTGAAGGGTCCGTTGAGGTGTGGTTCTAGTTCGCTAAGATTGATTTCGATGACTTCGTCGAAGTATTGAGAAGGGTTGGCGTAGACTTCGGGGTCTCCGGTGAGGTGCTCGCGGATGATATTGGCGGCATCGGCCACATCGGCACGGCCGGTAGCGCGGAGGTATCGCTCCATACTATCGTCGTATCCGAAGGTAGAGGTGGTAGCGCCAATTTCGGCGCCCATATTGCAGATAGTACCTTTGCCGGTGCAGCTCATGCTTTGGGCGCCATCGCCGAAGTATTCTACGATGGCATTGGTGCCTCCTTTGACGGTGAGAATACCTGCTACTTTGAGAATTACATCTTTGGGTGATGCCCATCCGGATAGCTTACCGGTGAGTTTGATACCGATGAGCTTAGGCATGAGGAGTTCCCATGGAAGCCCGGCCATCACATCGCATGCATCGGCGCCACCTACTCCGATGGCCACCATGCCTAGTCCGCCGGCATTGACGGTATGAGAGTCGGTGCCGATCATCATACCGCCGGGGAAGGCGTAGTTTTCGAGTACGACTTGATGTATGATACCAGCACCGGGTCGCCAGAATCCGATGCCATATTTGTTGGATACAGAAGATAGGAAATCAAAGACTTCTTTGCTTTCTTGTGTAGCAAATTCGAGGTCTTCTTTGCTGCCATTGCGGGCTGTGATAAGGTGGTCGCAATGAACGGTAGAGGGAACGGCTACTTTGGGGCGGCCGGCTTGCATAAATTGGAGGAGTGCCATCTGTGCGGTGGCATCTTGCATGGCTACACGATCGGGGTTGAAATCAACATAGGACTGTAGTCGGGGGAAGTCGCTGAGGGTCATACCGGCGTCGAGATGGGCATATAGTATTTTTTCGGCGAGGGTAAGAGGTCGTCCTAATGTCTGAAGTGCTTGGTTGATGCGACTGGGGAATTGTGCATAAACCTTTTTGATCATTTCGATATCAAATGCCATGTGTATTTTGATTTTTTTGTGAGTGATTAATAATTTTTAAGT
>DAIUCL010000185.1:0-4703 GCA_036846185.1 Chitinophagaceae bacterium | reverse complement strand
ATTATATATGGTGCAGGAGAGGCCGGGCAGCTTACATTCAACACACTTATAGGTACCTATGATATAGTAGCATTTATAGACGATAGCTTGAATAAAAAAGGAAAGACCTACAGTGGGGTAAAAATATTACATTCGAATGATGACATTCAAGATTTTGTGAAACGGACCGGAGTGTCTCAAGTAGTGATTTCTGTACAAAATTGCAGTTCGCTCGAAAAACGAGCGATTATTAATCGCTGTGCAGACTGGGAATTGGAGGTAAAAGTCGTACCCCCTATAGAGAAGTGGGTCGATGGTGAATTGACCAAATCACAGATTAGAGTAGTAAATATTGAAGATTTGCTAGGTAGAGAAGTGATAAAATTAGCAAACAAACAATTGGCCGAAGACATGACCGGCAAAACAGTGTTAGTGACAGGAGCTGGAGGAAGTATAGGCTCTGAAATCTCACGACAGTTGGCACTGTATGAACCTTCGTGCTTGGTATTGCTTGATCAAGCCGAGACTCCACTGTATCATCTCGAATTGGAATTGGCGACAATCTGTAATGAAAAAGGAATTTCCTTAAAAATAATATTAGCAGATATCCGAGATGAAATTACCATGAATAAGGTTTTCAACAATTACCCAATAGACTGTGTGTTTCATGCCGCTGCATACAAACATGTACCAGCCATGGAAACGAATCCATTACAAGCCGTAAAAGTCAATATATTGGGAACACGAATCGTAGCAGATTTGTCTGAAAAGTATGGCGTAAAGAAGATGGTATTCGTTTCTACTGACAAGGCAGTTAATCCTACGAATGTGATGGGTGCTTCTAAGAGAGCCGCCGAAATGTATGTACAGAGCAAAAATAGATACTCACAAACATCATACATTACCACACGATTCGGAAATGTACTCGGATCAAATGGCTCAGTTATCCCCTTGTTCAAAAAGCAAATTGATAAAGGTGGGCCTGTAACGGTAACTCATCCAGAAATCACACGCTATTTTATGACGATTCCCGAAGCGTGTCAATTAGTATTAGAAGCAGGACATATGGGTAAAGGTGGTGAGATATTTGTATTTGATATGGGTGAATCGATGAAAATTTATGATTTGGCGAAAAAGATGATTCGTTTGTCAGGTTTTATACCTGAGAAGGAAATAAAAATTGAATTTACAGGACTTAGACCGGGGGAGAAATTGTATGAAGAGCTGCTCAATGATAAGGAAGCTGTTCTTCCTACTCACCATGAAAAAATAATGATAGCAAAAGTGGTTGAAAATAAGCTTTCGGATGTAAAATACCTCCTAGATAATTTAGAGGAATTGATTCATATAGAAGCATCAGAAGAAGCAGTAGTGAGTTGCTTGAAACAATTGGTCCCTGAATTTGTTAGTCAAAATTCTCATTTTCAGAAATTGGACAGAGCCAAAGATTATTAGTAATCCTTTGTAAATTAGTTCAAACATAACAAGATGAGTCATAAATAATCGTATTTAATAGCTAAATTCGCCATTCTAAAGAGACACAATGAATTTGTTGAAAATAAATAACATCAGTATTTTACTGGTGCTAACCGTTGGGTTGTATTTCTCCTCTTGTACTTCAAGAAAAGAGTTTGTATACTTTGCTACTACAGATAGCACAAAATTGACTGTTGCTTTTCCCCAGGCGGAGTTGCCTATAATACAACTTTCAGACATAGTCTCTATAAGCGTCTCTGCCATTGACCCGGATGTGGTAAGACCGTTCAATATGGTACCCCCTCAGACTTCTACTATAGGTCAGGCGGGTAATATGCAATCGAATATGCTTGGCTATGCACTAGATATGAATGGAAATATAGATTTTCCCGTTATTGGAAAAATTAAACTGGTAGGACTTAATCGTATACAGGCAGCCGAAACGGTTCGAGAAAAATTGAAAACCTATGTCAATAACCCAATTGTAAACGTAAGAATACTTAATCATAAAGTGAGTGTGTTGGGTGAAGTAAGAACACCTGGAATCATACCATTTAATACTGACCAACTAACAATTGTAGATGCTCTTGCATTGACAGGTGACATTCAGATTAGCGGAATGAAAAATAATGTACTCGTTGTGAGAGAAGAGAATGGGGTGAAGAAAGAGTATCGTGTAGATATGACAAATCCAGATGTATTTAAATCGCCTGTTTATTATCTCAAAAACCAAGATATCATCTACGTAGAACCTACCAAAGCACGCTTGGCCAGTTCTAAACCTATTGCTCAGTACGGTGCTATAGTAGTAGGAGGAACCTCGCTAATAGTCAATCTAATTAATGTCATTATAAATCTAAGACGATAAGAATGGAGTTTGAAAATGATCAAAGGTCTATGACCGATATGCCGGAAGAGTCCGGCTTGGATATAAAATTACTTATTGGTAAATTTTTGTTTCACTGGTATTGGTTTTTGTTGGCATTGTTGATTGCTTTGTCTGGAGCATATTTGTATCTACGCTACCAAAAACCTATATATCAAGTAAAGGCAACCGTCTTGATCAAAGATGATAAGAAAGGTACTGGTATTACAGAAATGGCAGCTTTTCAGGACTTGGGATTGTTGAAGAGTGGTAATAGCTTGGACAATGAAATAGAGATATACAAATCAAGGTCGATAATGATGAGAGTCATCAATAGCCTCGACTTGCAATTTGATTACATTACCAAAGGCAAAATCGTGAGTAATGAGTTGTATGACAAATCACCAATCAGAATTATTTCATTGCTTAGTGATTCGTCTAAGTATAATCATTCCGGACAGTGTAAAATCAGGGTTTTGTCGCCGGAGACCTTTGCGGTACTTGATAATAACAATAAAGTTTTTTCCAAACACCGCTTTGGAGATCAAATAGACTGCTCTTTAGGTGCAGCCAAAGTAGTTCGTACAAATGAAGATATTAGTACCTGGATCGATAAGGAGATTATAATAGGCATGACAACTTTATTTCAGTCTTCCGGTCGTTATATGAACAATGTGGCTATCAAACCTATCAATAAATCGTCCAATGTAATTGAAATTACCATGCAAGACCCTATTATAGAAAGGGCTAAAGATATAGTCAATAACTTACTCGAACAGCATAACCTGGATGCAATTGAAGACAAAAATCAAATCTCAAAAAATACCGCCGACTTTATCAATGATCGTTTGGAATATATTACTTCTGAACTGTCGGATGTGGAAGGAGATGTACAAGGATTCAAACAAAGAAACAACTTAGTAGACGTTCAGGCAGAAGCTCAGAACATGCTGCAAAAAGATGCTGCGGCTGAAGAAAAGTTGCTACAAATAAATACACAGCTCAAACTGGCCGACTATGTGTACCAGTACATCATGCAGCACAACAATAGTACAGATTTGATCCCATCTAATCTGGGACTTGCAGATGCGTCTACTACCAGCAATACCGCTGCTTATAATCAACTCATTTTGGAAAGAAACAGAGTACTAAAAAACTCTAGTGAGATAAACCCTATTGTGGAAAATCTGGATGCACAATTGAATAGTTTGAAACAAAGCTTGATTGCTAGTATCAACAATTACCGATCATCCTTACAAATTCAATCTCGTGAACTCGCACGCCAACTGGGAGCTGTCAATAACCGCATATCCTCAGTGCCAAAATATGAGCGACAATTCAGAAATATAGAACGTCAACAAAAAATAAAAGAACAGCTTTATTTGTATTTACTCCAAAAACGGGAAGAAACGAATATAGCCTTAGCCGTAACCGTGGCCAATGCCAAAACGATAGATGCCGCCTCATCTACCGGAGGATCTGTATCGCCCAACCGAAAAAATGTGTATTTGATTGCCTGGGCATTGGGACTGCTTATACCCGCAGGCCTCATCTATCTTCGTGATATGCTTGATACAAAAGTTCATAGCAGAAAAGACCTAGAGCGATTTCATTTACCCTTTTTGGGCGATATCCCTTTAGGCGAAGAGGAAAAACGACTCGTAGTGACGAAAGGAGAATCTAGCAACATAGCCGAATCTTTCAGACATATACGAACCAATTTGGACTTTATGGTGTCTCAAAATAATATGGACTCAAAAATAATTTTTGTGACATCATCTATTGCCAAAGAGGGGAAATCATTTGTGGCTTTGAACTTGTCTTCTACCATAAGTCTTACTGAGAAAAAAGTAATATTGGTAGGGATGGATTTGAGAGCCCCCAAAGTACTGGAGTATATAGGCTTGGAAGAACGTATCGGTGTCACCAATTTCATCACTCACAACGACTTGACCTTGGATGATATTATTATTAAGCATCCATTAAAAACGAATATTGATATTTTACCTTCCGGCGATATCCCACCCAATCCTGCTGAGTTGCTTCACCATAATAGAGTAAAAACAATGTTTGATGAGCTCAGAACACGCTATGATTATATTATCGTAGATACAGCACCGGTAGGATTGGTAACAGACACCATGCTTGTCACTAGCTATGCCGATGCTGTTGTATATGTAGTGAAAGCTCACTTTTTGGATAAGCGTATGTTGATGGTACCATACTCACTCTACAAAGAAAACCGCTTGCCTAATATGGCATTAATCCTGAATGGCTCTGATCCTAAAAAAGGTTATGGTTACGGCTATGGTTACGGCTATGGTTACGGCTATGGTTATGGTTATGGCTATGGCTATGGTTATGGCTATGGCTATGGCAAGGA
>DAIUCL010000184.1:0-4718 GCA_036846185.1 Chitinophagaceae bacterium | reverse complement strand
TCCTGCGAGCAGGGTGATAAATTGAATGTATAAACACCAATTAAACCCGGATTTTCATAAGAGATTTGCTGGAGTAGTGAGTGGCTGTGCAAATAACTTGTAGCACCATTAGGGTATGGAAAAGACGCTAGAATTGTAGACGATGAAAACTAGCCCTGATCGCAGCGGTATCCTCTCTCGTAGCTTGCGGAGAGAGAGATACAAGCGGAGAGCAGGAAGTAGCTGAATAGAGTAATATAGATGAGCTCCAAAAAATTCACCCTATGGCATTTGCTATTAATGAAGACGACTTAGCGATTCATAGTAGCCAGAAACTCTTCGTTGCTTTTGGTATTGCGCATTTGCTGAAGGATAAAATTCATCGCTTCTTCGGTGTTCATATCGGAGATATGCTTTCGAAGGATATACATTTTGTTCATCACATCTTTGCCAAGGAGCAAGTCGTCGCGACGGGTAGAGGAAGCGATAATATCGATGGCGGGGAAGATGCGTTTGTTGGCCAGACGACGATCGAGTTGGAGCTCCATATTGCCGGTACCTTTGAATTCTTCAAAGATGACCTCGTCCATTTTGCTACCGGTATCAATGAGTGCGGTAGCTAGAATGGTAAGCGAGCCTCCGTGTTCGATTTTGCGAGCGGCACCAAAAAACTGTTTAGGTTTTTGCATGGCATTGGCTTCTACCCCACCACTGAGCACTTTGCCTGAGGCGGGAGCTACGGTATTGTGTGCACGGGCAAGGCGAGTGATGCTATCGAGAAGTATGACTACATCGTGGCCTACTTCTACGAGTCGTTTGGCTTTTTGTAGCGCTATGGTAGATACTTTTACGTGTTTGTCGGCCGGTTCATCGAAGGTGGATGAAATCACTTCGGCACGCACACTTCGTTGCATATCGGTCACCTCTTCGGGACGTTCATCTACGAGTACGATCATCAGATAACACTCAGGATGATTGGCGGCGATGGCATTGGCGACTTCTTTGAGCAGCATCGTCTTACCGGTTTTGGGCTGTGCTACGATGAGTCCGCGCTGTCCTTTACCTATAGGGCAGAAGAGGTCGATGATACGAGTGCTAAAGTTGTTGTGTGTAGTAGTTAGATTGAGTTTTTCGTGAGGGAACAAGGGCGTGAGATAGTCGAAGGGTACTCGATCACGAATTTCTTCGGGCGATTTGCCATTGATGGTATTCACCTTAGTGAGAGCAAAATATTTTTCGCCTTCTTTGGGTGGACGCACTACGCCGGTGACAGTATCACCGGTTTTGAGACCGTATACTTTGATTTGTTGATGAGAAACATACACATCGTCGGGTGAGCTCAGATAATCATAATCGCTGGAGCGAAGAAATCCGTATCCTTCGGGCATGAGTTCGAGGACTCCTTCGGTTTCAACCATTCCATCAAATTCGAGATTGAATTTGGGTACCTTCTTCATTTGCTCTTGTGGAGCTCTTTCTTGTACGGGTCGGTCTTGATGTGAACGTTCAGGTTGAGTGCGTTCTTGATTTGCTTGTCTATCCTGTGGCCATCTATCACGAGGCTGCTGATTATGTGAAGGTCTTTCGTTGGACTTTGCTTGCTCCGGAGAAGGAGTATGCGTTTGGGTTTGTATATCGTTTGGTTGATTTCGATCCTCTCTTTCTCTCGGCGGACGTGGTGCGTGAGTTTGTTCGGTTTGCTTGGGTTCAGGCGCAGGAGTTGTTGTTGGTCGAGCTTTAGCGTTTTCCTGTGTTTTTTTCTCCTGCAATTTTCGGAGTTTGAAGGCTTCTTCAAGCGCACTTAATTTAGCCGCCGCCTCTTGCGTTGTTTTGAACTCCGCTTCATTACGTTGGATTGATTCGGCCGACAGTGATGCTTCAGTCTTAGGCGAAGAAGGAGCTGTAGCGTCGGGTGTTGGCGAAGTCACAGAAGAAGCTATAGATGTTTCTTCTGTATTGTTTTTTGTATCTATCTTGGCTGCGGGCTTACGTCCACGTTTTGACTTCGGCTTCTCTGTTGCCTCATCTTGAGATGTAAGCTTGTTTTTTAATACGGGTATTGACTCCGCAGTGTTTGCTTCAGAAGGAGGGGTAGCGGTATCTGTGGTATTTGATGCTTGCTTTGGTTTTCGTCCACGCTTGGGTTTAGTATCGGGCATGGTAGCTTGCTTATCAAGTATTTTGTAGATCAGGTCTTGTTTTGCCAATTGTTTGTAATCTGTCATGGCTAATTTTTCGGCTATGTCATGCAGCTCAGGCACGATCATTTCGTTGAGTTGTATAATATCAAAATTCATATGCTAGAATTTGTTTTTCGTTGTGTACGAACAATCAATAATGTGTTTTAAAAATAAGGATTATGAGTTTGGGAAGTGGTTCAGAACGTCTTTGTTGAAAGGGAGTATCCCAGACGTGAGACTGAATACTTAACGAATGCAAGATTACTATGTAAAGTTGATAATAACAAATTAAATTACTTCATAGCTTTAATACCCGGCTTACGATTGAAAAAAATGTAGCATATACAGCGATCATTTTTGAAATCGCTGATCGGTGAGGCTATGCAAGAAGGCTTCTAGGTCGTCTTTTTCGGATGGGGTCAGGCCTATTTTTTGGGGGAGTATTGTATCTCTGTTGATGCTATGTTTCATCACCTTATCGGGCTCATCATAGTAATCTATCACTTCGCGAAGTGTTTTGAATTGACCGTTATGCATATAGGGTGCAGTGATGGCAACATTACGCAAACCGGGTGTTTTGAACTTACCAATGTCTTCTATTTTTTTGCTGATGAGGTAACGTCCGCTATCAGTATGAGTATGACCATCGAAGAGACCAATATTGCGAAACTCATCGCCGGTGAAGTCGGGTGTAAAATGACAATCAAAGCATCGAGTACGATTGCTCATAAATAAATCTCTGCCTCTGATTTGCTGTGCAGTGAGACCGGGTTCTTGATCATTGAGCCATCGATCGTTGGCTGTATTGGCTGTTTCAAGACTACGTTCAAATGCGGCTATGGCAGATACAATTGCTACACTATCCGGAAGACGGCGATAAACTTCCAGAAATGCTTTGCGATAGTAATTATTTTGCCGGATACGATGTACGGCTTCTCTGAAAGGCAAATTCATTTCTACGGGATTTTCGATAGGCCCTACTACCTGGGCTTCGAGGCTGGCGGCTCTTCCATCCCAGAAGAAACTGTCGCGATCGCTCATGTTCATCACGGAGGGGGTATTGCGACTACCCAGTCTTCCTTGCACCCCCTTGCTGAGCGCTACATTGTCGGCAAAAGCAAATTCGGGTTTGTGGCAAGAGGCACAACTGACGGTATAATCTCCGGACAATATGGGATCAAAAAACATTTCTTCACCCAAGCTTACTTCTGACTTAGTTTTTTGAGATACCGTAAGACTGAGACTCAATAGAAGCATGACACACAACCATATCACGACACCCATTCTCATATAATCACTACTTTTTGCAAAAGTACGAATTGGGTTTACTTTCGCAGTCAACAATTAGTAAATATAGTTTTAATATGGCTACGATGACACCGCAACGAAGAGACAGACTTCAACATGTGCTACAACATCGCCAGATAGACTTGTGTGTAGTACTGGAAAACGTGCATGACCCACACAATATTTCTGCTGTGATGCGAAGCTGTGATGCAGTGGGAATTATGGAAATATTTGTAATTAATACTACTATTCCCCGACATAAAAAGTTTGGCAGACGATCCAGCTCCAGTGCCTCCAAATGGATAAAAGTACATCAATATACCGACCTGGCAGCATGCATGCATGAGGTTGCCTCTAGATACCATCAGATACTTTGCACTCATCTCAATGAGTCGGCAAAATCGCTCTACGAACTACCACTTACCTTACCTACAGCTCTTGTGTTTGGCAATGAGCATCATGGAGTATCCGAAGAGATGCTCGGCTATTGTACCGGAAATTTCATTATTCCCCAAGTAGGCATGATACAGTCGCTCAATATTTCGGTAGCTTGTGCAGTGAGTATTTATGAGGCTTTTCGTCAGAAGCTAATTGCGGGCCATTACGCACAGCAGTCGCTCAGTGAAACACAAGCTTCATCGCTGGTCCAATACTGGCATGAAGATCGATTTTTGGAAAGCTAAAATAGGCTCTCATTCTTTTCGTCTAAAAGCAAGGCAATGATTTTAGACGTGTGGCGGCTTCCATTAATGTATTGTCTTGTTTTGCAAAACAAAATCGGATCATACGATCATCCTTACCATCATGATTAAAAGAGCTCAAAGGGATAGCAGCCACACCATACTGCTTTGTAAGCCATACTACAAATTCTTTATCAGGCAATGAGCTGATACGTTCATAACTCATGATTTGAAAATAACTACCACCGGCAGCTTGATGTATGGTAAATGGCAACTCGGAGAATAGCTCCAAAAACAAATCGCGCTTATGCTGAAAAAATTGAGGTAATGCTTCATACGATGCTGTCGATTCGAGAAACGAAGCCAATGCGACCTGCATAGGAGTGTTGCATGAAAAGCCGACAAACTGATGCAATTTTCGATAAGCTTTCATCAGTGATGGTGATGAGATGGTATAGCCGAGTTTCCAGCCGGTAGCATGAAAAACTTTGCCAAATGAAAAATTGACAAAACTCCGCTCCAATAGCTCCGGATAAAGAAGTATGCTCCTATGCTCATGATCGTCAAAGGTAATATGCTCATACACTTCATC
>DAIUCL010000183.1:0-4755 GCA_036846185.1 Chitinophagaceae bacterium | reverse complement strand
GAATGACATACAGCTAGTGCTGCCACCGCGTTCTCCACATTATGCATTCCTCCTGTATTGAGATTTATAGTACATATTATAGAATTATTAAAACAAAAATTAAATGTATACGTACCGTTTTTCATCAGTATATCCGAAGCATAATAATCTGCTGCATCATTTTGTAAACTATAAGAATACATTTTATTGACAATAAACTCTTTGCTATGTTTCAGACCAAATTTATAAATAAGTGTTTTTCGGACTTGGGATATAAACTGTAGATAACAACGTTCCATTTCTTGGCTAGTACCATATATATCCAAGTGATCAGGATCCATAGCTGTAACTACTGCAATTTCTGGAAATAACTTTAGAAAACTTCTATCATACTCATCAGCTTCAATGACTGCTCTTTGTTCGGCACTACTCCAATAGTTCACTCCGTAGTTAGATGAGATACCACCCAGAAAAGCATTACAACCTATTTGTGTATCTCTCAAAAGATGAGCAATCATGGTAGATACAGTAGTTTTTCCATGTGTACCGGCAACACATACTGACTCCATCTGCTGAGAGATCATCTGTAATACATCACTACGTTTTACAACATTGAATTTATTATCTCTATACCAATTCAGTTGCAAATGCTGTGCGGGTATAGCTGGAGTATAAATAACTAATTGAGCTTCTTTATCTAGCAGGTTAAGATCATCTTCATAATGAATATCTATACCTTCATTTGAAAGTTGTAGTGTGAGTGGGGTTTCTGTTCGATCATATCCTGATACCCGAACTTTATGTTCGTTAAAGAATCGAGCCAAAGCACTCATTCCGATACCACCGATACCGATAAAATAGACGCTATGTAAGGAAGTTAGATTCATGAGTGAGAAGTAATTTTTAAAATTATATCTGCTATTTTTTCATCAGCGTGCCCCACATTGAGCAAGCTTAATTGAGAAGACATTGTATTACAAGTTGCTTCATCATTGACCAGATTCAAAATCGTATTGATTAATTTCCCATCCGTCTCACTATTTTTCACTATAAGGGCTGCCTTTTTCTCTTTTAATGCCAAAGCATTACTTGTCTGATGATCTTCGCTAGCATATGGATATGGAACAAATATGACAGGTTTGGCTACAAGTGTCAACTCTGATATAGAAGAAGCTCCCGATCTGGAGACGATGATATCTGCCGCTGCAAAAGCCATATCCATTTCACTTATAAATTCACTTAGATAGATATTAGGGTGATTAGCAATAACAGATTTGACAGACTCATAAGATATAGAGCCTGTCTGCCAGATCAACTGTAGATTCGAATCGGTGAGATCCCTATATTGCTTCTGTAAAGTATCATTAATACTTTTTGCTCCTAGGCTTCCACCAATGATTAAAATTATTTTTTTTGACACCTCTAATCTGAAGTGAATACAAGCCTGTTCTCTTGTGATATTGTTTACATTACGAACAATAGATCGAATTGGATTACCTGTCAAAACGATTTTTTCCTTCGGAAAAAATCGTTCCATATTTTGATAAGCGACGCATATAGCATCTGCCTTTTTAGCTAATATTTTATTAGACTTTCCTGCGAAAGAATTTTGTTCTTGAATCAGCGTTTTTATACCAAATAATTGTGCTATATACAACATGGGAAAACTTGCATAACCACCGACTCCAACAACGATATCTGGCTTGAAACTACTTAGAAGACCTCTACATTGCCACAAACTTTTTATAAGTTTCCAAGGAAGAGTTACATTTTTCAACAGAGATTTTCTATCAAACCCTGCAATATTCAAACCAACTATTTCAAAACCATAACTTGGAACTTTCTGCATTTCTATTTTTCCCAAGGCCCCCACAAATAATATATCAGTATTTGCATCAGCTCTTTTTAAGGCTTGGGCAATAGCAATGGCGGGAAATACATGTCCTCCGGTTCCACCGCCCGCAATAATAACTTTTATATGTTGCTTATTGGTCATGCTTGAGAGTACTCCTTATTTATTGAATCATCTTGAACTACATAATTCCCATCACCCTCCATTTCTTCGACAAATCGACTTACGCTTAGTACGATACCAATAGCAACACAGGTAAATAAAATAGAAGACCCTCCCATGCTCACTAAGGGCAACGTAAGCCCCGTTACCGGAAACAGACTAACATTTACTGCCATATTAATAAATGCCTGAAATACTAAAGTAAAACTCAAACCCACCGCTAAGAAAGCCCCAAATGCATAGGGACACCTTCTGAAGATTAATATAGATCGCCAAAGAAATAAAAGATACAAAAACATCAAACCACCTCCACCTAAAATAAGACCATACTCTTCAATGATAATAGCGTAAATAAAATCAGAATATGGATGTGGGAGAAAATTTCGTTGTGAACTATTTCCAGGCCCTTTACCAATTAGTCCTCCTTTGGCTATAGCTATTTTTGCCTGAACTACTTGATAAGGTTGATCTGTTTTTTCCTTACTTGAAAAATCTTTTAAACGCTGAACCCAGGTTTCGGCTCTACCCCAGCCACCATAATAGGAAGCAGTAAACAATAGACCAAATAATAACATTGAACTAATCCCTAAAAATAAAATATGTTTGATTCTAACTCTTCCTATAAAAAACAGAACTGAGCAAGACATAGCAATCATGAGAGCCGTTGATAAATTGGCAATAGCAATCAAAGAACATATGACTAGAACCGGAGCAAAAATATGTAGGAAAACTTTTTTGAAATTATCCAAGTCATCTTGTAATTTAGATAATTGTCTTGCCAAAAACATAAACAAACCCAGCTTGGCAAGATCGGATGTTTGAAATGTAATTCCGACACCCGGTAAGGTAATCCATCTGGAACCTTCGTTGAGTGTAGTGCCAAAAAATAATGTATAAATAAGTAGTGGAATACTGATAGCAAACAAAATGATAGACCACCTTGAATATATTGTATATCTGAATCTGTGTGCAAAAAATACGATCCCCAAACCCAGTAATAAATAAATCAACTGCTTGACAAGATAGTATTGGTTAGCCTGATTTTTTTTGTATGCTAAAGTTCCTGTTGCGCTATAAACCGCCATCAAACTAATTAATGAAAGTACAATAACTACCCCCCAGATTACCCTGTCACCTTTTGTGTTACTTATAATTTTTTTGACTTCCATTTTCTATTATTTTTACTATTTCTTATAATGCTAAAACGGCATTTTTAAATTGCTGACCTCTATCTTCAAAGTTTTTAAACAGGTCAAAACTTGCACATGCCGGAGACAACAATACACAATCTCCTGATTCTGCTATCTGATAAGCTTTAGACACGGCTTCATTAATATCAGTGCTATTAACCAGAGGTACTATATCTGTAAATGCTTGCTCAATTGCACTATTATCAATACCCAAACAAACAATTGCTTTCACTTTATCTTTCACCAATTGCTCAATCTCCTTATAGTTGTTGCCTTTATCTACACCGCCCATTATAAGAACTGTGGGCTTCGAGATACATTCTAAGGCATACCATACACTATTCAAATTGGTAGCTTTACTATCATTAATAAATTCTACACCTCTTATTGTAGCTACAAATTCCATTCTGTGTTCTATTGCACTAAATCGCTTGAGACTTTCTCTGATAGATTCATTTCGCACCTCTGCAACACGAGCGGATATCCCTGCCGCCATAGAATTATAAACATTGTGCTTCCCTTTCAATGACAATTCATTAATAGAAATTTTGAATGGTTCTCCATTAGCATTAATAATCATCTCATCTTGGCTTACATAAGCACCTTCATTGTTAACTTGTTCGTTCATCGTAAAATATATGATTTTAGGGGTAATTGTATTATTGTTTATATAGTCGATAGATGCCTGATTTTCTGCGCACACTACTAATACATTTTGTTCCGTTTGTGCTTTTGCAATTGAAAATTTAGCCTGCACATATTTTTGAAAATCGTAGTCGTACCGATCCAGATGGTCTGGTGTAATATTAGTTATGACCGCTATATCCGGACGAAATGTATCAATATCATCCAGTTGAAAGCTACTTATTTCCATCACATACCACTCTGTAGGATTTTCTGCTATTTGACGGGCATAACTATTTCCGATATTGCCTACTACAGACACATTTCTACCATCTTGCTTCATGATATCAAATAACAAGGAGGTTGTTGTTGTCTTTCCATTGCTACCTGTTATAGCAATAATTTTTGATGTATTTCTATTCCTAAATGCGAACTCTATTTCGCTAATGATGGGAATATTTCTACTTCTAATTTTCTGTATAATGTGCGCCTTCTCCGGTATGCCCGGACTTTTCACAATCAATGTAGCGTCTAAAATAATGTCTTCACTATGCATACCCTCTTCAAAGGGGATATTCTGTCTTATTAAGTCTGCTTTATATTTTTCGCCAATTAAACCCTTATCGCTCACAAAAACAGACATACCTATCTTGTGAGCTAATATTGCAGCTCCGGTGCCGCTTTCGCCACTACCTACTATGACTAAATCGTATCTCATTTATTGTAGTTTTAGTGTTACTACGCTCATGACAGCCAGCAGTATACCGATTATCCAGAAGCGAATCGCTATTTTACTTTCGTGATACCCTAATTTTTGATAATGATGATGTAGGGGCGACATTAAAAATATCCGCCTACCTTCTCCAAACTTTCTTTTGGTATATTTAAAATATCCAACCTGAAGCATTACACTCAGATTCTCCACCAAAAAAACGCCACAAATAATAG
>DAIUCL010000182.1:0-4770 GCA_036846185.1 Chitinophagaceae bacterium | reverse complement strand
ATATTACACTGACTAAAATTAAAAGTTAGGTCTGAGCCTAATCTTTGTCATTTTTAGGGATATTCAAATTTTTGAATAACTCCTCCATTTTGAATACATAATCGAGTGTATCATCGAGATAATACTGCACGACTGGTATTTTTCTAACTTGGTTTTTGATTCGAGAAGCTAGTTGCTTTCGTAGTTCCCAATCTCTTTCTTTGATATGTTTGAGCATTTTTTCGGGTTCGGGTATTTGAAACAAGCTCAAATAGATCCTTGCTTCCATCAAGTCGGGAGTGACTTTGACTTTGGAGATGGATATCATTCCACCTTGTATCACATTGAGCCCTTCGCGCTGAAAGATATCACTCATTTCCTGCTGTATAAGTCCGGCTACTTGCTTTTGTCTTTTACTTTCTTCCATCTTCTGCGGTTTAGAGTGTAAATTTACACCTTATTATTCGAATGAAAGCAATCAGGGCTATTTTCCCTTTTATCCGTCATCGATGGTTGTATGTGCTCACGTATACGCTAGCAAATCTACTTTCGGTTATTTTTTCTACACTCACTGTAGGGATGATTGGCCCATTTTTGGATATGCTGTTTGGCAAAGAAAATCTAATCACTCAGAAACCAGATCTGGTCTGGAACAAAGAAGGAGTCACGACTTATTTCAAATTTCTTTTGAGTGATTATATCGCTTCTCATAATAATGATAAAGTATATGGACTTCTATTTATTTGTGCAGTTGTCATCATTGCTACCTTTTTCAAAAATATATTTTTATACATTGCCAAATACACGCTTCATCCTCTACGCAATGAAGTAGTAAAGAGTATTCGTTCAAAACTCTATCAGAAAATGCTGAGTCTACCTGTCGGCTTTTTTACCAATGAACGTAAAGGGGACATGCTATCGCGCATTACCAATGATGTAAATGCGGTAGAGCTTTCGGTGATTGCGCTCATGGAACTTTTATTCAGCACACCGGTGACTGTTGTATTCTATTTTTTAATTTTATTGTACATCAGTCCAAAATTGTTCTTATTTCTGTTAGTTCTCCTGCCCATTGCCGGCACTATCATAGGGCGAATTAGTAAAAGCTTAAAACAAAAGACTCGCAATACACAAGATACTTTGGGCAGTATATTAAGTATGGTAGAAGAGACACTCGGCGGCCTTCGTATTATCAAGGCTTTCAGAGCCGAAAATCAGAGAAAAAACGCATTCGAAACTGAAAATCATCAGGTATTGCAGCTCAATAATCAGATCGCTTCTCGAAGAGAGCTGGCCTCGCCATTATCTGAGTTTATGGGAATCAGCATACTGTGTGTCATAATATGGTATGGGGGTAATATGGCCTTAAAACAACCTACAGACATAGAACCCGGTTTGTTTATCATGTTTATTTCTCTCTTTTATTTTTTGATCAATCCTCTCAAAGCACTCTCTGGTATTTTTTACAATTTGCATCAAGGGCAAAGTGCCCTAGATCGAATTGAGCAAGTAATGGAGGCCCCAAACACTATAACAGATAAGGATAACGCTATATCCATCTCCACATTTCAACATTGTATTGAATTCAAACAAGTCGGTTTTCAATACGGAGGGGTAGATATATTACATGACATCAATCTCACGATCACTAAAGGCAAAACTATCGCCATAGTGGGTGCTTCGGGAGCCGGGAAATCAACCTTAGTCGATTTAATACCACGTTTTCATGATGCTCATCAGGGGCAGATATTGGTAGATGGTATCCCTATACAAGACTATAAGCTGGATGACTTAAGAGCTTTGATGGGAATTGTCACACAAGAACCCGTTTTATTTAATGACACGATTTTGAACAATATTGCCCTTGGCGAAGCAAATCCAAACGAAGAAATAGTCGTACATGCAGCCAAGGTTGCCAATGCCTGGGACTTCATTCAATCCAAAACGAATGGCCTATTAGACACAGTGGGTGATAGAGGTTCCAAATTATCCGGTGGCGAAAAACAACGAATTACAATAGCAAGAGCTGTTTATAAAAATCCTCCTATCTTAATTTTGGATGAAGCAACCTCTTCGCTCGATACTGTGAGCGAGCGTCAAGTGCAGGAAGCTATCGACAGACTAATGGCAAACAGAACATCAATCATTATCGCACACAGACTCTCCACCGTACAAAACGCAGATGAAATTATCGTACTCGAAAAAGGACGTATTAAAGAGAGAGGCAATCATATCTCTTTGATTGCTCTCAATGGTCTTTATAAGCAGCTCGTGGATATGCAACAAGTATTGCATGCCTAAGCACTTAGCCTTATCTCCTAATAGCCCATGTATTATGTCGTGAGTGGAAATAAGCCATATCAATGTTCTACGCCTCTCCCCCTTCAGAAATGCCTAAATACTTTCAATCATTCACAAACAATATCTGAAATATAGATAAATACAGTATCACCGCATAAAACGGTGATACTATACTTAACAAAAAAGGGGGAGAAAAATGACTTACAATACTTAGACGCAGTAAACTTATATAAGGTTGGTGTATTAGTTAGTTTTTTGAATTTTTGAGATTTGTCTATCCGTATTTGTTCGAATCTCTACTATGTAAATACCACTTGCAAGAGAGTGCATCGATATTTCACGCGTGCTTTGTATTGATGTTTGAATACACTCCCTACCATCTATGTGATATACAAAGAGTGCTGCATTTTGGTATTGTTCCGGTACAGATCCTATCACTAATTTATCTCCTGAAAAAGTTATAGTAAAGATATTTTCGCGGACTGTATCATAGAATCCGGTACCGGTTTGATAAGGATACCACAGTAAGGTATTCCATTGATACCATTGGTTTAGCTGAACCACATTTCCCGAAACAGTCAGTTTTTCATTTGCCGCAAATCCCCTTGTTGAATCGACAAAACATACAGCCTCAATCTGACCCACCGTTGCAGCGCTACCAATACCAATTCTTCGCCGATTTCCTCTGAGTAAGCAGCTGTCTTCATTACTAAAATCATATATCAGCCAAAGAGCACAAGATGCATCAGCCGAAGTTTTGTAAGAGGTCATAATGAGTTGTTTATTGCTTGCAAATTCAGCAGCAGTTATTTGAAAGCCAACCGTGTGCATACTATCTATCTTTGTAGCCACATATGTACCTGCTACAATGGGTAAGGTATAATGAACACAAAAACCCCCATTTCTATTTTTAGAAAACAGGTGCAATTTCTGATTTCGGTAAGCTAACGCTTCGCAATCAAAAGGTGTATTATTGTCCGGTGTAAAATCTATTTGATCAGGATAAGAGAAATAGATACTCTCTATCATAGAATCGGGAATTGTAAATGTCGCAGCTACTTGTGAAAGTAATATTTTGGGGAATTTATAGATAACCAGGTCTTGTCTAGTACCGTCGTTGTTACCAAAGTCTCCAATGTAAATATGTGTATCATCTTGCGTCATATCTTCCCAATCTATATTAGGTTTGGTACCTAGCGTTATCGTTTTTGTGACTGCACCATTCAATGTATCCACTTCATAGATTCTATTGGGATTGCCACTGTCATTGTGAGCATAAAACTTCCCATTGTTATAACACATACCACTAATTTCATCCAATTTATTGCTTAATATCCCTTTCCACATGAGATTGTAGCTTGTTACATTATAAATACAACTTCCATCATTGACACTTACCAAGGGCGAATAATTAATTGCCTGTGGATCGGGACAACCATACTGAGCAGACAGCTGCTGTGCAAACAATAGCACCAATGACCATAAAATAAATAAGGATTTCACTTCGTGAAGATAAGGTAGAATCTTCTAATTGATAAAAACTATGAATGTGAAATACTCGCTCGGAGCTCTTCCACAAAGGCTTCTCTATCATCCGGTGTCAGCAATATCTTTTTGCCATTAGACAGTGTGAGGAGCACTATATTTTTTCGCTGACGGGCATACCATCTCATTTTTCCTATCTTTTTGGAATAATACCATCCAGTATAGCCAAAGAGTCCTCCGTTACCAAACGTTCGTATTACAAAGCCTAAATCGCTATACTCCATAACATGCACTTCTTTGATACTCAACAGAGAGTATTGTACTACTCCTATCTTGCGATGTATAATCAAATCGTGGGCCCCTATCTCATAGGCATAAGGAGAATACAAATATCCTCCCAGCAGTATTGAAAAAGGCAATAGAAATACGACCCAATTCAAATAATAAAAATTTGTAAACTGTGAGGTGGTAAAGTAGAACAAAACCAAAAAAAAGATAGATAAAATACCTACCACTGATTTACTGAGCATGTCGAGGGATGCAGTATATAGATTGTTCATGTCAGTAGCCTATACAGCAAAGCTTTCCCCACAGCCACAACTTCGGCTTGCATTGGGATTTACAAAATTGAAGCCCTTACCATTGAGTCCATCGCTAAAATCGAGCTCGGTATTGACCAGATACAAAAAACTCTTTAAGTCACATACTATCTTAATCCCCTTGTCTTCAAACACCTGATCCATAGGTTTGGTTTCATCATCAAAATCCAGCTTATAGCTCAAGCCGCTACAGCCACCACCTACTACACTTACTCTTACATAATGGCTATTGTCTATGCCCGCTTCTTGCATCAGCTGTTCCAGCTTTGCTTTTGCTTTGTCGCTGATGTATATTCCATTTTCTAGAGCCGTTTCCATTAGATATCCTTTGGCACAAAATTACATATTTCTACGATAATAACACATAATTCCTATTTATGTCGAATATCGTATGCAAATACCCTAG
>DAIUCL010000181.1:0-4774 GCA_036846185.1 Chitinophagaceae bacterium | reverse complement strand
TATTAAGATTATATTTGTACTTAGATTTTGTATTATTTATTCATTTTATGATAAATTTGAGTCAGTATTCACTATCCAACCAACAATTAAACAACTATGAAAACTTACATACGTACAACTTATAAATCATCAGTTTATGAATTTTCTTTACAAAATTTTGTTAACTATTACTGTTCAGGATTTTTTACTTCTATCAACCTAAAGTTATTTCTTCTTGTGTTATTAATTATTTCGCACACAATTCATTCCTATGCTCAATGTGGTTCTGGGGCTACAGTAGAAATAGGGGAGTCTCGTTGTGAAGCTACTGGCAGCATTAGTTTTACCAATGTCTCAGGCATAGGGCCTTTCACATTTGATGTGATTGCTTATCCTGTAGATTATGTTTATACAGGTCCAACGGTATCTAGCATATTAACGGGTCTTAATCCTGGTAATTATACGATTAGAGTAGTAGATCAAGGAGCTGGGAACTGCTTTACAGACTATAATGCAACAGTAATAGGTAATTATTTGCAACCAACATATACAGTTACTCCAAGCTCAGTTACCAACTGTCAGAATGGTAGTAATGGAAAGTTGACAGGTGTAATGGTAAATGGAAGATTGCCTTACAGTCACTTAATTATCGCTGGCCCAATGAGTATTGGGACAAGTAATCTTTCCGGTTTATTTACAGATTTATCATCAGGTACATACACTGTTAGAGGATATGATAGTTGTGGTAATTTCCAAACCAGACAAGCAACTATTTCAAACTTTACATGGAGTATTATCAGTTCTGCTGGTTCTAAAACTGGCTGTGGTGAATATTCCTTAGATAATATTATACACACTGCTGGTATGAGTGGTGTGACTTATGGAATTATTAGGGCGCCAGGAGATACAATTCAAGCACCCTCTTTTCCTCATATATTCCTATGTGCGGACGCGCAAATTGGTTCAGTACTTTCGTATGCTAAAGATAGTTGTGGAACTGTGAAGACGGTGCCATTTACAGTAACTAATAATACCTCTTTTTCGCTTAGTGCTTCATCATTTCAAAAGACAAATTGCCCTTCAGAATACAGTTTGAATTCAGTTACAATAAGTGGTAATCCTTTTCTTCCCATACAATATGGAGTTGTAAGAGCTTCTGGAGACACTGTTTGGTCTGCCACCTTACCTATAGTCTACACGCAAATAGGTTCTAATCAAGTCAGAGCGGTAGTAAAAGATGCTTGTGGGGTTGTACGAGCCCACAATAATACAAATATGATGTTAAGATTCACAGGAGTTAATAGAACATATACATCTTGTACATTAACTAATTTAACGGTCACACCATCTGGAACAAGTACCCATATAGGTTCATTGAGTTATACTTTAAATCCGGGGGCAATAGTACAAAGTTCTAATTTGTTTACTGGCTTGGTAGATGGGACTTACACAATAACAGTTTCAGATGCCTGTGGTACTTCAGCTTCAACTTCCGTTACTATCAGCCACTCTTGGAATAGTAGTGTAATCGTTGAAAATAATTGTGGTTATAATGGTTTGAGGAATATTGTAAGAATTCCTTCTCGTTCTATCGGGCCTGTAAAAGTTGTTCAATATCAGGCCGGTTTTCCTTTGGATAGTGTAACGGTAAATAAATCTGGGAATGCCAATCAAAACATTAATTCCGTCAGCAGTTATGTGTCGTTCGTTAATATGTTACCTAGTTTGACTTATACTTATATCATAACAGATAACTGCGGGCGAACTCAAACACTTAACATAACTAATCCATTGCAAGGACATCAGCCTAATAGCATGCATGGTTCAGTTACCCCTTTATGTGTAAACAAGGGTAATATCGAATTTGCGTATCAATCGGATTTGCCAACATCCTCAGATGTGATTTCTTTCAATGCTCTATTGTCACTTTGGAATATTAATACACCTGCTACATTGATTTTAAATGATCAATACACAGGTAGTGTAAGCGGTACATACACAGTGAATAATTTGGATAGTGGCACATACGTTTTACGATATCGCCCCTCTGGTTGTCTATCAGAAATTACTTATGACACTGTAAAAGTTGAGCCATACACTCCTACTCGTTTGCGTAAGTCGTTTGCAATAAATTGTGGATCTAATACAGTAAATGTCATTGGTATTGCAACCGGAGGTATCCCTCCTTACCAGTATGAAATTTTCCAAACATTCCCTATCAACAACCCAATACCTACTCAGGCAAGTCCGGTCTTTACATTGACTGGTACTTATACACTAGTCAGATTACGTGTTATAGATGCTTGTGGTAACACATCTTTACAAGATTTGGCAGTGCGACCGCCTGCAAGACCCGTTATCCGTTTATTACAGCCATTCCCAGTATGTAATTTAAACACATTGGCTGCATACGTAGATTCTATATATCCTTCTGCTACGTACCAATGGAGAAATCCAGCGGGGGCAATCATTGCAACTACACCATCTCTAAATATACCAGTTAGTATAGCCGACACTGGATTATATTCTTGTAGAATCTCTATACCTAGTACTTGTTATGTGGATACGGCTTATCTTAGATTAAGACCTAAAGATTTTGGATGTTTTGCTAAAATCGGAAATCGAGTTTGGAATGATGAAAACCAAAATGGTATCCAAGATAATAATGAAGTAGGCGTAGCAGGTGTATTAGTAACACTTTACGATACAGCAAATATAGTAAGAGGTGCAATGATGACTGATGCTAACGGTTTTTATATGTTCACAGGGTTATTGCCGGGAGCCTATAAAACAGGTTTTACATTACCTGCTAATTACAGTTTTTCAAATCAAAATATAGGTGTAAATGATGAATTAGATTCAGATGTAGATCCACTGTCTAGCTTGACTGATTTTTATGTTCTTCAATCAGGTGATAGTAATATGAGCGTAGATGCTGGCATTTATCTTAATCCCTCATCCACTGCATCATTAGGTGACAGAGTTTGGTTAGATGCCAATTCAAATGGCATACAAGATGCTGACGAATTTGGTGTGCCTGGCATTGAAGTGACATTATATGCTTCTGACGGTTTCACCGTATTGTCTAGCCGTTTAACTGATGCGGCTGGCAATTATATTTTTTCCGGGTTAATTCCTGGTATCTATCAAGTAGGATTCTCAAATTTACCAGCTCTTCATTCATTTACGTCAGCCAACATAGGAAATGATTATGAAGATAGTGATGTTGACCCTTCTACAGGGAAGTCGCCATTCATAATTCTTACCGCCGGTCAGGTAAATCTTTCAATTGATGCAGGTCTGATTCTTCCAGGAAGTTTGGCAAGTTTAGGAAATTATGTTTGGAATGACTTGAACGAGGATGGAATTCAAGATCCAACTGAATTTGGAGTACAAGGTGTTATGGTTACCCTCTTCAATCCTTCAGGAGTACCACTATCAACAACAGTTACAGACGCAAATGGTTTATACGGATTCAATGGCTTAATACCAGATACATATTATGTAGAGTTCAGCAACCTGCCTTATGGGTTTGAATTTACAGGTGTTAAAGCTGGTGCCAATGATACTTTAGATAGTGATGCAGATCCAATAAATGGATCAACCCAATGGGTAATATTAGGTGCAGGTCAGAATTTTCCTCATTTAGATGCTGGGATCAAAGCAATCCGATCAGGACTAGGAAATTATGTTTGGAATGACATTAATAATAATGGAATTCAAGATGTAAATGAACCAGGGCTTTCAGGTATTACGGTCAATTTATTTGCAAGTGATGGTTCTACAGTGCTGGCCAATACGGTAACTAATGCGAATGGCCTTTATTCTTTTGTGAATCTTTTACAAGGCACCTATGTTGTTGGTTTTAGCGGTTTGCCTCCTGGAGCTTTATTTAGTCCTTCCAAGGTTGGGATAAATGATACTATTGATTCGGATGCTAATCAAATTACAGGTAAAACAAGCACTGTTATTCTTTTGCCCGGTACGTATAATCCTAACATTGATGCTGGGATTAAACCATGTACTGCCGACGGTGGCCCTACTAAAACAGTAAACTGTCTAGTACCATCTGTTGTAATTGGTACACCATCATACACAGGAGCTACGTATAGTTGGAGCCCATCTGCTGGACTGAGTAGCACATCTTTGGCTATGCCAACAGCATCTCCAGCCGTTACAACTACATACACTGTAACTGTAAATGGAGCATGTACAGACACAGTGACTGTAGTGGTCGACAAGGATGCGCCTGTTGTAAATGCGGGTTTAGACAAAGAATTATACTGTAACTCTAATTCTACAATTATTGGTACTCCAGCTATATCTGGTAATAATTACTCTTGGTCACCCTCAAGTGGACTCAATAATGTTAGTTTAGCTATGCCTACTTCTACGTTAACATCGAGTGTTACATATACTGTCACAGTCACTGGAGCAAACGGTTGTACCAATACAGATGTAGTTGTCGTAAACTACTCTTCTGCTTCTACAAAACCTGAAATTACTGCGCTGCCAAATAATCAATTTTGTTATGGGAGTAATGTCGTTCTGAGTGCATTAGGAACATCGGGTTCTTTATTTACTTGGAACGCACCTGTTGGTTGTCCATTTTCATTAGATACTTCAACTCCAGGGGTTTCTAAATTATTAATAGAAAATTTTCAGGCTTCATGTAATGGTTTGTTTTATGTTGATCAAGCTGCATCTGGTTGTGCCTCATCAACTCCTGACACATTAATTGTATCTGGAGGAGCCAAGCCCATCATCAACTTTGCGACTACAGCATGCGTAAATA
>DAIUCL010000180.1:0-4778 GCA_036846185.1 Chitinophagaceae bacterium | reverse complement strand
GGCTCGCTTTTTTTCAGCTCTTGTACCCAAGAGTATATTTGTCAATGTGTGATCAAATACTCCGGAAATCCACCGGGCATTCCTGATTCCTCCGTAGTAGAATTCAAAATAAGAGATAAGAAAGACGAAGCGTCCAAGAAATGTGAAGCTAACTCTTACAATGCTACAGTGGACGGGGTAACGATGGATGAAAAATGTCGCTTGTATTAATATAATTTTAATTTTTATATGTCTATTTCAGCCCAATTTCTTGCAGAGTTGAAGCAAGAAGCAATAGCTACCCGAAATATTTTGGCTGCAGTACCTATGCAGCACAAAGATTATTCTCCACACAAAAAATCCATGACATTGGGGCGTTTAGCGACTCATGTGGCTGAAATACCGGGTTGGTGGAAGGAATGCCTCGTGCAGGATGTACTAGATTTTAAGCAAGAAACTTATGTGCCCAAAACATTTGAAACGACAGAAGATTTATTAAATCATTTTGATGATTTGATGCTGAAAGCGGAGGTCATCTTAAATGCAACACCAGACGAAGAGTATAGTAAACCTTGGACGATGAAAGATGGAGATGTGGTATTTTTTACGATGCCAAAGTATGATGTAGTACGTACTTGGTGTTTGAATCACTTATATCACCATAGGGCGCAGCTAGGGGTCTATCTTCGTATGCTCGATGTGCCTCTGCCGGCTACTTATGGACCTTCGGCTGATTTTAATTCTTAAATTTATTTGTAATTCATTTCTTGGCTGTTTGACTTAGCTTTATAGAAGTTCTGTCCCTGAACTGTAGCCTCGATAGTAACGGATATGCCGAAGAGCAACGAAGGCATAGGAGTGGATAGCGAGAAGTAGCTAAATAGGTGTGTAGACTTCGAGCTCCGAGTCAAATGAATGGTAGATAAAAAATAACCACTTCACTTTTCATTCCAGCGATACATAGGTACTTCTATCGAAGCCAAAGACAGTGTTCTGTCTACAACCGTTGATGCCAACTCTTCAAAGCTCTTTGGCTTAGAGTAAAAAGAAGGGGATGCCGGACAGATAATGGCTCCTGTTTCTGTCAATGTTTTCATGTTCTGGATATGGATAAGGTTGTAGGGCGTATCACGGACAACACATATCAATTTACGTCGCTCCTTTAGCATTACATCTGCGGATCTTGTCATGAGGCTATCGCTCACCCCGGCAGCGATTCTACCTAGTGTGCCCATACTACAAGGTATGAGTATCAATGTGTCAAAACTACTGCTACCACTGGCAAATGGGGCATAAAAATCCTTGTTGTCATAATATCGAAAAGGATAGGATTGGTATAATTCATTGTCCAGCTCATATTTCCATACATCTGCTGCCTGAGCCGACAATACGACTGCTACTTCTAACCCCGCTACTTGCGTGAGTTTGTCCATCAATACCTTAGCATAGATAGCTCCTGATGCGCCTGTAATTCCTACTACGATTTTTCTCATATTTGGTAAATTTAATTTATACTTGCAAACACACGTACAAAGTTATACATCTATGAACCGATTCTTTTTTATTTCTATTCGATACACCATAGCTACGCTAATCTTTAGTGTAGTATTATCATCACTATTTGCACAAAAAAAAGAAGTAAAGGCATTTTCAAAACCCAAAGAAATAGAGTGGCTGAGTATAGCAGAAGTAGAGCAACGAATGAAAACTGAACCTCGCAAAGTATATGTAGACATTTATACTGACTGGTGTGGCTGGTGCAAGGTAATGGAAAAGAAAACCTTTACACATCCCAAGCTCATAGAATATCTTAACAATAATTACTATTGTATTCGATTTAATGCCGAAGCTAAAGATACCATTGTATTTAATGGCAAAAAGTATGGCTTCTATGCAGGTAGCAAAACCAATGAACTTGCGGTAGAGTGGATGCAGCACAAACTCAGCTACCCATCTAGTATATTTATGGAAGAGAATTTTAAAAATCCACAACCGGTACCCGGTTATCTGGAAGTGCCCTCTATCGAAATGATTTTGAAATATTTTGGCGGAAATCATCACAAAAAAACACCCTGGGAAAAGTACAAAAACGACTTTGTAGGGGAATGGAAATAGCTAAAGATGCAAACATTTGATCCCAAAATAAAGTTTGACGGAACCCATCAGCGTATATGGGATCCTATCCGAAAGAAATATGTAGTACTTACACCCGAAGAGTGGGTGAGACAACAACTACTATTCTTCATGATTCATCATAAGCACTATCCTCCTTCGCTCATCTCCGTCGAAAAAAAATTGAATGTAGGCAATGTGATTAAACGCTATGATATCATCGTTTATCATGGTCTTACTCCGTGGCTTTTGGTAGAATGTAAAAAAGAAGATGCCCAAATAAACAAAGCTGCATTGAGTCAGATATTAGCTTACCTCTCTGTGTTGTCCTTACAGCACTTTGTACTGAGCAATGGCATAGAACTACATCGATATGATATCCAAGCACAACAATGGCACGACAATTTGCCTGAATACCCAATAAATTCGTAATTCAATCATATATCCGGCGTGTTTTGTCTATAAACATTGAATTATATTTGAAGCATGAAGACTAAAGAAGAAATTGTACTCAATTGGCTACCTCGCTATACAGGCATGTCGCTGGATCAATTTGGGCAATACATATTGTTGACAAATTTCGAAAATTATGTTCGTCTATTTGCCGATACCTTTAACGTAGTCGTTATGGGCGAAGGTAAGCCAATGTCTTGTGCTACTGCCGACAACATAACTATTATCAATTTCGGAATGGGTTCTGCTTCAGCAGCTACAATAATGGATTTGCTCTCTGCAATATCACCAAGAGCAGTATTATTTCTTGGCAAATGTGGTGGGCTGAAACGTATCAATAAAGTGGGTGATTTGATATTGCCTATAGCCGCCATAAGAGGTGAAGGTACAAGCAATGACTATTTTCCACCTGAAGTGCCGGCATTACCTGCTTTTGCCTTGCAAAAGGCAATATCCACGACTATTAGAGATCATGGCAAGGATTATTGGACAGGCACTTGTTATACCACCAATCGAAGGGTGTGGGAGCATGATAGTGGCTTTAAAGAATATCTTACAAGCTTGAGAGCAATGGCCATCGATATGGAAACGGCAACAATATTCACCACCGGATTTTATAATAAAATACCTACGGGAGCTCTACTCTTGGTCAGTGACCAACCTATGACTCCGGAAGGGGTAAAGACGGCAAATAGCGATTCGGTAGTGACAAAGCATTTCGTAGAGCAGCACTTAGCCATTGGTATCGACTCTCTAAGGCAGCTAATCAATAATGGAGATACCGTTCGTCATCTTAAATTTTAGTATCTGTCATCCGTCGTATCTCCTATATTTGCAGTATGAAAGTACTTGGCAAAATCAGATCCGCTCATGGTGTACAGGGTGAACTTCTGATTTCGCATACGATACGAGAGGCTAGTGAAAACCTTCAACTGCCTGCTCTAATGATTGAACTATTACCGGGTAGTTTTATCCCCTTCTTTGTAGAATCGATGCAGTCAGCAGGTGAAAATCTATGGTTGGTAAAATTTGAAAATATCAACAACAGGGAAGAGGCTCAAAAACTGATTACAAAAAAAGTTGCTTTACCTCCAACCGTAGACTTGGAGCTAGAACCCGAAAATCCATGGCTAGATTTACTTCACTTTCAATTATTAGATTCATACCGAAAGCCTGTAGGTACTATCACGGATATTCTGAGCAATGGCCCGCAAGTACTTTTGGAAGTAAAAGGAGAAAAAGAATTTCTAATTCCGATCAGTAATGAATTGATTGTAGGTACTGATACAGTCAAAAAACAAATTTCTTTACATATAGCCGAGGGGCTTTTAGACATTTAATACTATGCGTGTAGATATCATTTCTGCGGTGCCGGAGCTATTGCAGAGTCCATTAAGTCATTCAATCATCAAGCGGGCTCAAGAGCGAAATCTGCTGGAGATTCATACCCATGCACTACGCGATTATGCGATTAATAAACATGGCCAAATCGATGATATGCAGTATGGTGGTGGTGCCGGTATGGTGATGATGTGTGAACCTCTGGCTGCTATACTCGATAAACTCAAAGAGCAACGTAAGTATGATCAAATCATCTATGTAACACCTGATGGCGAAACCTATAATCAAAAAGTAGCTAATCGCTTATCATTGTTGGAGAATATGATTATCATTTGTGGGCATTATAAGGGTATAGATCAGCGTATTCGAGATTTGTATGTCAGTATGGAATTGTCTATTGGTGATTTTGTAATGAGTGGGGGAGAGCTGGCTGCCGCAGTAATAGTAGATAGTGTAGGTCGACTGATTCCGGGAGTGCTCAACGATGAAACGTCGGCTCTTACAGACTCTCATCAGGATGGATTATTAGCACCTCCTGTTTATACTCGACCAGCTACATTTAGAGGTCTAGAGGTGCCGGAGGTACTCCTGAGTGGCCATGCACAGCGTATCGATGAATGGCGCTACGAAGAGGCGCTCAAGCGCACTCAGCTTCGACGTCCGGATATGCTGGATGATTTATAAAATTTTGTTGAATAGCTTGGATATCTGATTGTTTGCTTTGCTGTAAGTATGTTCTGAACTACATATATGCTTGGATCGAAATCATTACATTATCGCTGGCACAGATACGATGCGGTTGCAGGCTGCCGGATAGTAGTGGAGAGCCCACAGAATAGCGGTGGATTTTTTTCGAGACGGATAAGAGCGACCACCGGAAGCTACTTATACGG
>DAIUCL010000179.1:0-4798 GCA_036846185.1 Chitinophagaceae bacterium | reverse complement strand
ACATCTTTTTTTTGCAATACTACAATAAAAAAGATGTGGGTACACGGTAGGATTGCAGCGAATATCCTCTACGCTGATAGGCTTTTGTGGGTGGGTGCGTAGAGATAGCAGCGAAAAGCGGGAGGGCAGATGATCAATGGTACTTGGATGCGCTTCAATAAAAACATCCGACAGGTAGTAGCTGTCGGATGTGATGATTATTTACTTTGTACTCGGAATTAATTTTGTACGGGTAGGAAGGCATATTTCTTGCCATATTCCATCATTTGTTCGAAGAAGGATTTGGGGTATTCGATTTTTACATCTACTATTTTGTTGTCTTTGAGTACAGGTACTAACTTGGGTTGTATAAATCCACGATAGGGTTTGATGCCCAGTGTTTGATATCGGTCTAGTACTTCTTTGTGTAGGGCTTGATCTATTTTGACGCCATAGTTTTCGACGAGGGCTTGTCCGGCTTTGAAATCGCCTTCTGATTTTACGCGTTGGATTTCGCGGAGAAGTTGGCCAAATAGGTTGCGAAGTTTGTTGTAGTCATTGATGCGTATATAGGTTTTGTTGTTTTGCTTTACGAATTCGATGACATTTTCTTTTTTGCCCATTTCGTAGGCCCATTTTGCATTAAGTTGTCGGTTGCGCATATGTGCTTCTTCGATATCGTCGCCTAGTTTGATACGGGTGAGTTGGGTCATGAGTCCGTTCATGATATAGCTATCATACTCTGCTTTACCTACTTCCAGAGAGGGCATTACGCCAATATCTACCAGTTTTTGATCCATGATATAGTAGAGAGCTACCAAATCGGCACGTGCTTCTTCGAGGCAGCTTGCGTAGTTTTTGAGTGTTTTATCGGTCGTTTCTACGCCGGGGTTGATTTGACCTGAAGCGTGTCCGATACACTCATGCATATCAGTGTGTAAGTCGGATGATAAATTGCCGTATTGTTTGATTCTGTTTTTTACTTCTTCATTGAGAGCGAACTCGTCCAAGGTACCTTTTTGGGAGGAAGCTACATTGTAGCTATGGATGATATTGCTCAGTGACACGGATTTGCTACCGTGGTCTTTTCGGATCCAGTCGGCATTGGGCAGATTGATACCGATAGCCGTAGTGGGTGCGAGGTCGCCGCTTTCGCCGACTACATTGATCGCTTTGGCTATGATACCCTTCACTTCTTTCTTTTTGTGTTCGGGCATCAGAGGGGAGTTATCTTCAAACCATTGCGCTTCTTTGGCGATGGCGGCTATACGTTTGGTTGCTTCTTCGTCGCGGATGCTGACATAGGCTTCATAGCTACCTTTTTTGCCGATGGCATCGAGGTATACTTCTATAAAACCGTTGATACCGTCTATTTTGCTTTCTGTGTCATTTACCCAGGCTATGCTGTATTCGTCGAAGGTTTTCAGGTCGCCGGTTTGGTAAAACTGAATCAGTAGATCTATCCAGCGTTTTTGTTTTTCATTTTCGGCTACTGCTGACGCTTTTTGTAGCCAGCCTATTATTTGGTCAATGGAAGCACCGTACATAGCTCCACTTTTCCATATTCGTTCTTCCAAGGTGCCATCCGCTTTTTTGATCACTTTGCTATTGAGCCCCCAGCTAGGAGCATTACCACTGGTGGGCATTTTGTCGTAGAATGCTTCAACTTCTTTTTGGCTCACTCCTTCGTAGAAGTTGACGCTACTAGCTACTACATTATCGATTCCGGCTCTGAGGTCTACAAGTTTTGGTTCTATTGCAGGGTTATAGATGATGGGTTGTATACGGCTCCAAAATGCTTCTTTGGATTCGCCCTCAAGAAGTGGGAGCGATGTACTATCGGTCTGCATCAAGAGCGATTTAAAATAGGCTTCGCTGCATTCCGGAAAGAATTTTTCGTTGCCGTAATGATGATGATTACCATTGCTAAACCAAAATCGGCCACAGTAATCCGAAAATTTTTGCCACTCCTCTCCACTTCCACCTTGAGCATAGATTGCTTCAAGCGTTTTGCGCAGGGTAAGTCCGTATTTGCTTTTTTGATCGTAGATTATATCTCTACCACACATGGCGGCTTCGTATAGGTAGTAGACAAGTTCTTTTTCTTTAGGGCTAAGCTTATCGAAGCCGGGCACTTGATAGCGAAGTACTTGTAGGTCGGCAAATGACTCTGCAAATACATCAAAAGATGGGTCTTTGGAAGCGTGATCGGTAGATGCTGTGTTGCAAGCGGCCAACAATGCCACTGCTCCTGCTACAAGAAGAGATTTCATTTTCATAAAGGTAAAGATACTACATCTGTACAAAAGCGAAAGGCAAATAGCAAAAAAGGTATACAGATTGGGAGCTCATCTCAAAGACTCTATTCGACTACTTCGCGCTCTACGCTATATCCCTTCGCGGCCACGCTACCAGGCTATGCGCTACGGGGATGCCGCTACGATCACGGCTATAGGTCATCGTCTGCTCCATTCGTCATCAATCAATACAGGCCAAAACATGATTTTGTTTTGGCCTGCGAGATTTTTTTTGTACGATGTGATAGTAAGATAACTATTTTTTAGCTAGCTCTTTTATTTTTTCAAAAAGGTGTTTTTCGCTTCCTTCTTCATATCCTGTGTGTTGAAATACTATTTTACCCTGTTGGTCTACGATAATAGTATAAGGGATATTTTGGAAATTGAGAGAGCGTTTGAGATCGCTGTTCGCATCCAAAAAGGTGGGGAAAGTCCATCCCTGCGCTTTGGAATAAGTTCTTACCATAGAAGCAGCTCTGGCATCGTCGATTGACACGGTCATGAAATCGAAGTCCACGTCCTTTTTCCAGTCAGGAAGCTTTTTTTGGATATTTTTAATTTCCGCTTTGCAAGGGATACACCATGTAGCCCAGAAGCTGATGAGCGTAATTCTACCTGGTTTCACTGTTTCGTTGAAAGGAATTTGTTTTCCTTCCAGCATTCTCACCATTGTTTTTGGAAGTTCTTGTTGCTGTGCCCAAGTGTGCATACTTATCAGTACCACAGAAAGAATCAATAGGATTTTTTTCATAAAGAGTGTTTTATCAATTTCAAATATAGACTATTTTTTCTATTCAATGTTGCAAGCGGGCGTGTTAATAGACCACTAATGTTTGAAATGTCGCAGACCACTCATCACCATGGCAAGATTATTCTCTACACAATATGCTATCGAGTCTTTATCTCTTATACTACCTCCTGGTTGTATAAACGCTTCAATTTTGTGCTGATGAGCGATACGTACACAATCGTCGAAGGGGAAGAAAGCATCTGAGGCCAGCACTGCATGATGCAAATCTGCGTTGAATTGGCGAGCTTTGTCAATAGCATGTCGCAGGGCATCTATACGAGAGGTTTGGCCGCAACCTTTTCCTATAAGTTGCTTCTCTTTGACTATGGCAATAGCATTAGATTTCAAATGTTTACACACTATATTGGCGAAATTCAGATTGTCTTTTTCCACGCTTGTACACGAGCGTCCGCCTACTTCTTGCCATTGGGATACATTACCAAGATCAATCTCTTGTGTGATAAGTCCATTGAGTATAGTTTTATTGGATAATTTAGGCAATGAATTGCTTTTGTACTCTAAGAGTATTCTATTTTTCTTTTGAGACATGAGCTGGAGGGCATCTTCCGTGTATGCCGGCGCCAGCAATACTTCAAAAAAGATTTCATGTATTGCTTCAGCAGTAGATAAATCTATAGTTCGATTTGAAATCAACACGCCGCCAAAAGCGCTTTCTGGATCACCTGCATAGGCTGCATGCCATGCTTCTAATACATTCGGCCTCATCGATATTCCACATACATTGGTATGTTTGATTATTGCAAATACAGCCTCAGAAGTATCGGCAAAGTCTGCAATAAGTTGAAGGCAAGCATCTACATCCACAAGATTATTGTAAGAAAGTTCTTTGCCATTATGTTGCGTAAACAAATTAGCCATATCGCCTGAAAAACTTGCTTTTTGATGTGGATTTTCACCGTAGCGAAGGGGGGTTGTCGTTACATTATCAAAATAATCAGCAATGGCCATATCATAGCGTTTTACGATTTCAAAAGCCTTGGCAGCAAAGGTTCTTCGTTGTGCTAAGTGCAGACTTCCATTTTGAGCTATTAGCATATCACTAAGACTAATATAATCCTCTTTAGATGCTATTACGGTTGTAAATTGAAAATTTTTGGCAGCCGCACGTATCATAGAAGGTCCTCCTATGTCTATTTTTTCTATAATAGCTTGCTCCTCTGAAGTAGAGGCAACAGTTTCTTCGAAAGGGTATAGATCTACGACTACTAAGTCTATCTCGGGTATGCCATACTCCCTCATTTCATTCATGTCTTGCTCAAGATTTCTTCGTCCGAGTATACCTCCAAATACTTTGGGATGGAGCGTTTTTACTCTGCCTCCCAATATGGAGGGATAGTCTGTTACATCCTCTACAGGTACACAAGGTATATTTATCGATTCGATATACTTCCTAGTGCCTCCGGTAGAATAAATAGTAACACCTAATTGATGAAGAGTATGAATAAGAACATCCAGCTTGTCCTTGTAAAATACAGATATGAGCGCTGCGTTAATTTTTTTCATTGAATCCATAATGTATAACCGTTATTTTAAAATTCAGTAAGCCTGGGCGTCAAAAATACGCCACAAAACATGGAAGCAAATAACTAAGTAGTTAATCCTCAAAAAATGTAACAGAACTTATAGTCTTTTAGCTTTTTTTCCAAAACTGAATTTTATCCCAAAAAGTTTTAGGTACTTCCTTGCCATAGCCATAGCCATAACCATAGCC
>DAIUCL010000178.1:0-4938 GCA_036846185.1 Chitinophagaceae bacterium | reverse complement strand
ATATAATACTCTTCCCTGAGCCAATGCCTCCTGTAATACCCACCTTTAACATCTGTAATTATTTCTGGTAAATATAGCAAAATCAACTTTTCTTTGCATTATGGAAGATAAAAAATCATTGTTTAATGAACTCTATCAGTCTAAAAACTTCTTTTTGCTGGCTGGGCCGTGTGTGGTTGAATCCAAAGAAATTACTGAAGAAATAGCACAAAGCTTAATTGCCATAACCAATGAACTGGGTATAAAATTAGTGTTCAAAGCATCGTATTTAAAGGCAAACAGAAGCAGCGTAGATTCATTTTCTACGATCGGTGTCGATAAATCACTCCAAATATTAGCAGATATTAAGAATAAATTCAATATCCCCATTGTCACCGATATTCACACAGAAGCGGAAGCGGCTATTGCAGCCCAAGTGGCAGATGTTTTACAGATTCCGGCATTTCTATGTCGTCAAACATCATTGTTGGTAGCTGCAGGCCAAACTGGGAAGATAATTAATATTAAAAAAGGGCAGTTTTTGTCTCCGCAGGCCATGAGCCATGCTGCTCGAAAAGTAGTAAGTACAAATAATGCACAAGTCATGCTCACAGAAAGAGGTACGACATTTGGGTATCAAGATTTGATAGTAGATTATAGATCCATTCCAATCATGAAACAGCTCAGATATCCTGTCATTTTGGATTGTACCCATGCATTACAGCAACCCAACCAGTTGGAGGGAGTCACCGGAGGGCAACCTCAGTGGATAGAGACTATTGCTATGTGTGGCATCGCTGCCGGGGTAGATGGATTGTTTATAGAAACCCATCCAAATCCAACAAAAGCATTAAGCGACGGTGCTAATATGCTACCACTAAATGAAATAAAACCCTTGTTGACAAAGCTTACTAAGTTAAAAGCCGTAGTCTCTGATTTATGAGTCTTAGTCAACCAGAAATTAACTTACTTCAACGCTTCTTGCCGGAAGGTACCGTTCCTCCAATAATTCAATATTTGAATGAACATAAAATTCATTTGCACATCTCTCGTGAGCGAAAAAGTAAATATGGCGATTTCAGACCGGGTATCTGGGGGCGACAACATCGAATTAGCGTCAATGGAAATCTCAACAAATATCATTTTCTTATCACTTTACTTCACGAAATTGCCCATTTATTGACCTATATCCAATTCGGAGCTCACAAACAGCCTCATGGCAATGAATGGAAAAATGAATTTAAAAAACTGTTGATTCGATTTCATACAGAGCAAATCTTTCCTGTAGATATCTTAAATGCATTGATTGCTTATATCCATAATCCTAGCGCAACTTCATGTACGGACATACACTTATTTGGTGTACTTCGAAAATATGACAAAGAAAATGGTTCCGTTCTTGTTTCTTCACTAACTATTGGCGATATTTTCAAAACTAAAGATAATCTTCAATATCAGATTCTGGAGAAGAAAAGAACCCGCTGGGTCTGTATTCAGCTCAGTACAGGCAAAAAGTATTTATTTCCCGGAATTCACGAAGTTTTTATTGAATTATAGGAAATCTTACTAATTTTTATATATTTGTGTGGACGAAAATATTATTGATGAAAAAACAACTCCTCAGTTTACTGATTCTTATTGCCTTTTACTCAGCATCTGCTCAATATGACTATGCTCCTACAGGAATCAATGATGTGCCACTATTGGGAATGCAGTGGGGACTTACAGGTACTTATCATAGTGCAATGCTCCCCAATAGAGATGATCAACGAGCAGATGCAAGACTCGATCCTCAAATGATGAATCTACAATACTCTGCTGGTGTAGAAGGCATCTATTGGTTCGAACGCAATTTTGGTCTGGGTGCACAGTTTCTGCTTTGGAATGGTGGTGCTTCATACACAGGTGTAGACTCAAATGTAAAACGTCCTTACTCTGCCGCTACCAAACTTTCGTATATCAAACTTCCTGTTCTTTTCCATTTTAAATCTTTCAATCGTTACCATCCTAATAGAAGACTCCGTTTTAATGGTTATTTTGGCCCTTATGTTGCCATTCTCAACGACTATTCAGATCTTGCGTACTACAATGATGATAAATCTAATATCTATAAAGTAGAAGGAGGTACAATAAGTGGTGGTGGACTCGATGGCACTTTCGAAGGGCAGTTTTATAAGTCATTTGAACTTGGTTTTGTTAGTGGTTTTGGTATTGAATTTCGCTTGTGGCGTCGTACAGTACTTGCCATTAGCCTGAGAGGAGATTATGGCATCACAGATGTAGAAGATAAAAGAAGAGTGAAGTATACCCCACAAGGTGCTCCAGCATCTGCTGATTTTAACCCATGGGAAGGTTGGTATAGCAAATATATCAGACCTACTCAAGCAGATTTGGACGCCAACTACGCAGTCAATAGACCAGCCTCCAAAAACTTCAGCATCGGTACAGCGATTTCTCTCCGAAAGTACGTCAATAAGTAATTTAATAATCGTTCCTTAGATCAATAACTTGTCATGAAAAAACTGTTCTGTTTTATTGTATTCTGTTTCTCAGCCAGTCACTCCTTTGCTCAAAACGAGGCTCGATTTGGTGTATTTGCAGGTGTCGCACAAACCTCTCTTTACAACTCCAAAGACGCTGCTTTTGGTGATTACCTTCCTACATTCAAACCCACTATTGGTGTCACGGCTGGCTATCATTTTACTCTTTTTAAGCGAATGCCAATTGGATTTTCGGCACAGCTAGCTTCTAATAAAATGGGTCAAAACTATTATGGCGATTATGCCGACAGTTCTCGTTTTTATGCGTATTCTCGACTCAATTATATCAGACCTGGCGCAGCCTTGCATTTCGGCTCCAACCCTCGTCGAATTTTTAGTGTGGAAGCCAGCGTGGGTGCCACCTATGGATTCCTTACCAGCTATCACGAACGTTACGAACTAACCCGCTACAGACAAGACAAATTCATCCTCGATATCAAAGATAATGATGTTATTTATAACGACACCACACTAATGCGAGGCACAACCTCCAACAAGTTGTATAATGCTACCGATATGAATATGTTTGGTGCTATTAGTTTCAATTTCCTTTTCACTCGAAATTTCATATTTGGTATACAGATCAGACATGACTTTGGTAGCAATGATGTGGAGAACAAAACACCTAACAAAATTAATTTTGATACCAAACCTGTAACCTCTACTAATTTCTTACCCTACCAAATGGATGTGAAGTTCAGAGGACCAGTAGACCCCAATGCCGTTAGAGCTGTTACCGTCAATCGCTCAACTGGAATATTCCTTAGTCTCAAATATCGTCTCTATAATCCGGAAAAAATTGAGTTTTGGTATCGAGAACATAAATGGGACTAATCAATACCTAATCACGACCCCACTGAATTCGTAAGATGAACAAAGATATACGCAACTTTATCCGAGTTGGAAAGATAGAAGGCTACAGTTACCTCATTCTGCTCTTCGTGGCCATGCCCGCCAAATACTTCTTTCATAAACCCGAGCTGGTCAAAATTACCGGTTCCATACATGGTATACTCTTTGTCGCATTTATCTTTTTGGGTGTCTGGTTGTTCACCCAAAAACATTTGAATCTTATCGGATTTGTCAAAGCGTTTGTCTTATCATTAATCCCTTTTGGTACTTTTTTTCTACACAAACTTTTCGATTCAAAAAATCCTCATTCGTCACATTAGCATATACATACAAGTACTAGTGGCGCATTTTTTTATTTCGATAGTTCTGTTCACCTTTATTCGTCATATTTTTGTGTAGTGCTCATTTAATAATCACCTAACAATAGACTCTATTCATGCCACTGCTACAATTGAACGATTTACACATCGCTTTCAAAAATGATTCACAAATCACTCAAGCAGTTCATGGCGTTTCATTCTCTGTCGATACCGGCGAGATAGTGGCTTTAGTAGGCGAGAGTGGCTCAGGAAAGTCCATTACGGCTATGAGTATTGCCAAGCTTTTACCTTCTCACAGCACTATCTATCCTAAGGGCTCTATTCACTTTCAAGTGTCTGATACTAAGAATGTCGACTTACTTCAATGCGACTTACATACTATGAGTGAGCTCAGGGGCAAACATATCAGCTATATCTTTCAGGAACCTATGAGTTCGCTCAATCCCCTTATGAGCTGCGGTATGCAAGTGGCCGAAGCACTCATCAGGCACGAATCCATGTCTAAAGATCAAGCGCTCAATGCCGCATTAGAACTATTCAAAGAAGTAAAACTACCACAGCCTGAGCAAATGCTTCATCGCTATCCACACGAGTTGTCTGGCGGACAAAAACAGCGTGTGATGATCGCCATAGCTATTAGTTGCAAGCCACAATTACTCATAGCCGATGAGCCTACCACTGCACTCGATGTAAGTATACAATCTGTCATCATAGAACTGCTTCAGGAGCTACAGCAAAAAAGAAATATAGCCATACTTTTCATTACGCACGACCTCTCTCTCGTAAAGCGCTTCGCTCATAAAGTAGTTGTAATGCACAAAGGACATGTAGTCGAACTACAAACTACCGAATCCTTATTTGCCAGCCCACAACATCCCTATACCAAAGGACTCCTTTCGTGCAGAGTACCCCAACACATTCGTGTCAAAAAATTACTCACCATTGAGGATATTATGCAAGCGGATTCCTCTCATGCTTCAGAAGACCTGCAAGTAACTTCGCAAGAGTTTCAGTCCAGATTATCCAAATTTCAGCAACAACAAGCGCTTCTTCAAGTGCAAGATCTTCATGTATATTATCCCACCCAAAAAAATCTGTGGGGCGTAGCCACCCAATATTTTCAAGCCGTCAAAGACGTTAGTTTTAACCTTTATCAAGGCGCCACCCTTGGCTTGCTTGGTGAAAGTGGCTGCGGCAAAACTACTATTGGCAAAACCATAGTAGGGCTAAATCAAATCACACAAGGA
>DAIUCL010000177.1:0-4982 GCA_036846185.1 Chitinophagaceae bacterium | reverse complement strand
GTATCAATCTGAAGACCTTTGGAATCGTGGAGAATGATATGATAGCAACAGGTTATGCTAGTATGAATTTTGCCGGTGATAATATTGACAACTTCACCGGTTCAATTCATATAGAAAATATGAAGATTGACAAAGGTGCTGATTCTTATTTCATAGAAGACTTAACGATCAAATCTGTTTATGAAGATAATTTGAAAGTGATTCGCATGAACAGTTCTCTTGCTGATGCAGAAATCAAGGGGGTATATAATATTTCTGAACTTGGTACTACCGTGCAGACATTTATGTACCATTATCTTCCAGATTACATCAAGAAGCCAGGGAAATTTTCGCCTGCCGACTTTACCTATTGGATAAAAATCAAAGAAACAGATGAATTAATCAGTTTATTTACCGACAAAATACACCATATATCGAATATTTATATCTCTGGTGCATTAAATAGTAATTTACAAAAATTGTCTATCGACGTTAATATGCCCTCTTTTGGTTATGATAATATCCTAATTAGAGATTTTTATTTAGTGAGTGCCGGTGATTTTAATGAATTAGATCTGAATGCTGTATGTGGCAATGTATTGTATGATAAAGAAATCATTATACCTTCTTTTCAGTTAAACACCAACATGGCAAATGATACCGCTACATTAAACTTCACCTCGCAAAGTATCAATGATATTTTCGGTGAAGCCGTTTTGAATTGTAAAGCGAGAGCTTTCAATGAAAACCTATTTATAAACGTACTTCCATCGAGTGTCAGTATTAAAAATGATAAGTGGCAATTGAATTCTGTGCATGATATAATAGTCGGTAAACAAATTGAAATTAAGGATTTTTTCATTGAGAGTGGTGCTCAAAAATTTACAATTAACACACGAAGTAGTGATCACAAAAACATAGAAGTAGATTTCAAAAATATAGACTTAGAAGGAGCTACCTCTTATGCAGGAATAGAGGATGTAAAATTGTATGGACGCATTAGTGGCCTTATCACTGTGAAAGAATATTTAGAGAACCCTGAAATAGAGCTTGACTTAAAATCTAATGATGTTGTAAGAATAAATGATGAATTACTGGGTATAGTGAATGCGGGGGCATCTTATCATGTTCAAAAAGAGACAATCACATTCTTGAAAAAAACTAGTATTCAACAAAAAGAGTCTGAGGCAAAGATTGAAGGCTTTGTCAATTTGAAAGATCACAGTTCAAACTTAGTAGTGGATATCAAAAATGTTAATATTAGTAGTTTTAGTCCTTTTGTGAGTGAATACATTGACAATCTGAAAGGTAATGCAAATGGCAATATTATTATAGAAGGTGATATCAGCTCTCCTGAAATAAAAGGAAACATGAATCTTAAAGATATAACCCTAAAAGTTCTCTTTCTGGGAACGAAATACACCAGCCCCTCTGTAGATTTCACTTTCAGCAACAATAATATAACAATGTCAAATATGATATTGTACGACGAACGAAATTCGTCGAAGTATATGGCTACAATCCAAGGAAAAATCAGACACAACAATTTTAAAAATATAGCATTAAACTTCTCTGCAAAATCCTCGAATTTCTTGTGCTTAAATACGAAGGCCGGCGATAATGAACTTTTTTATGGTTATGTACCAGCCGAACTTAACATGCAATTAACCGGCAATATTGATGATATAACTGCTTCAATACAAGCAAGACCGTTGAAGGATAGCAAGTTTTATTTACCTATAGGATCTTCCGGTGATGCCTCATCGTATGAATATGTAACATTTGCCAGCTTTGGTAAATCTCAATTAGAAACTACCGACAATAGCACTCCTAATTACTTCAAACTTAATATGAATATCGATGCTACACCCGATGCTGAAGCGCATATCATTTTGGATCAGAATACGGGTGAAGAAATCATTGCAAAGGGTAATGGAGCAATTAAACTCAATTTAGACCTTGGTAATTCTATGAACATGTTTGGTACCTATGTGATTACTGAAGGGAAATACTTATTCAACTTTAGAGGGCTAATCCCAAGAGAATTTATTATAGATGAAAATAGTAAAATAACCTGGACTGGCGACCCTTTGGCCGCTGATATGGATGTGAAAGCAGTATACAAAATCCCAAAACCCTTAGCACTGTATCCACTCGTGAGTGCTCAAGCAAACTCGCTCGATGAGGCCGACAAATCGGAGGCTAAACGAACTTATCCTACATTTGTCATATTGGGACTCAAGGGCTCTTTATCTCTACCTTCTATTAAATTTGATATCACACAGCCGGATAATAGAGCAGTAGGTACATCTGCTTTTACCCGATTTGAACAAATTAAAAATGATGAAAAAGAATTAATCACACAAGCGAGCCTTCTTTTGTTGCTCGGAGAATTTAAGGGTTCTGATGGGGTTTCTTCTTCTGCTTATAGAAGTGGTTCGATATCGACCGTGTCGGATTTGGTAGGTAGTGCGGTCTCCTCTGAAGTTACTAATCTTATTCAAAAAATAACCGGTCTGAAAAATATCTCTGTCAATCTTGCATACCAAACAACCGGTATAGAATCTCAATTGAATAGTGGTATGCGTAATGAGCTTTCCGTTAATGTTTCTACCAGCTTACTGAAAGACAGAATTCTTGTAGATTTTGGTAATAGTGTCGATATTTCAAGAGATGCAGGTGGTAGAACTAATAGCAATTTCATAGGTGGGGACTTCAAAGCACAATTTTTAATCTCTGAAGATGGAAGACTAAGAGCCAATGCATACAGAATCAATAATTTAGACGTAAGCGGCCAAAACTTTACACGAAGTGGTACAGGAATATCATACAAAAGAGTATTTGATAATTTCGAAGATCTCTTTGCGAGAAGAAAACGCAAACAGGTTATCTTCTCAGCACCTATACATGAAGATAGTATTAAAACAACACCATGAAAATAGAAAACTTTTCCAATACCCGATTTATTGTCAGTACTATTGCTTTGTATCATTTTCTATTGTTTTTCTATGCGCTCTATACCATGTTTGCTGATTATTCAGGGTGGACTTTTCATCATTTATACCCCTTCATTATTTTGCTATACAGTATTGTATGGCTTCTGATTACCCTTCAATATAGAATTGCTACGCTTGCCTATATCATGCTTTTTCTTGTAGAAATTTCATCTAAGTTATTTTTTCGGGGTACCGATTTCGGAAATGTCATTGGCAATAGCTTTTTCCCTCACAGTCTTATTTTTTCATTAGTTATCATCATTTTATACAAATCTCATTTTGGCAATAGATCAGCTGCATAGAATAATAACCATAGAGAATAGACCTCAACGAATTGTGTCAGTGGTACCTTCTCAGACAGAATTACTCTACGATTTAGGCTTGGAGAATCAAGTAGTGGGGATAACCAAATTTTGTATTCACCCTCCACAATGGTTTAAGACAAAAACAAGAGTGGGAGGCACCAAAAACTTAGCTATAGAGCGAATCAAAAATCTTAATCCGGATTTAATTATAGCTAACAAAGAAGAAAACACTAAAGACCAGATAGAAGAATTAGCTAAATTTTTTCCAGTATGGATAAGTGACATCCATGATATCGCTGATTCATTACAGATGATTCGAACTATTGGAGATATAACCTTCACATCAGCCAAGGCGTCAATAATAATTGAACGTATCGAACAGCAACGATATCAATTGAAAAAAAATATAAATTTACTCAAGCCTAAAAAAGTTGCCTATTTTATTTGGAAGGACCCTTGGATGCTGGCAGGAAGTGATACATTTATTCATTCTATGATTTCAGAAGCAGGATTTTGCAACATTATTTCAAGCCCAAGATATCCTTCTTTGTCGGATGAAGAAATTACCGAATTATCGTGCGATTACTTTTTTTTATCTAGTGAACCTTACCCGTTCAAACAAAAACATATTGAAATTCTTCAAAACCTAAATCAAAATGCAAAAACTATTTTAGTGGATGGAGAACTATTCAGCTGGTATGGCAGTAGAATTATGAAGTCTTTTGAGTATTTTGCATCACTTCATGAAATACTTTAAACGATATTATTTAGTTTTTATACTATTGATTTATGTAGCATTGTGGTATATAATACACCCTATACTAGGCTACATGCTTGACAGTGATGGTGTCGCTTACTTAACTATAGCGAGGCGTGTAGCAGAAGGAGACTATCTCAGAAGTATCAATGGACTTTGGAGCCCGCTCAATAGTTGGCTTTTGGTTCCATTTATTCAAAAAGGATATGAAGCATTTATCGTAAGTAAGTATTTGAATTTGCTTATTGGAGCCATTTTGATAGTACAGTCCTACTTATTATTCAAAAGATTTTCTAGTAGTTTTTTTTACATCTCGCTATTTTCAGCATGCCTCGCAGTAGCGATGGTTTATTTTACTTTTTTTCAGCTGTATGGTGACTTGTTGCAAATCATATTTGTTTTAGCCTACTTACACATTCTGTTATTTAAGATTAAAGCGTCTCCAATGCTATACTCTATGATATGTGGCATTATAATGGGTTTAGGGTTTTATGCCAAGGCATATTCATTCCCTTTTTTTGTGTTACATTTTAGTGTAATTCATTTTTATTGGTATCTCGTAGGAACTGAAAATAGAACTAGGATAGTCAAAAATATTATTTTGGGTACTCTTACAACAATACTTGTAGTGCTACCTTGGACTTTAGCTTTACACAAAAAATACGATGTATGGAGTATAACCGGACTAGCAGGAAAATTAAACATGAGCTGGAATATCAATAGTGCTAAGACTTTTCAAGATAGTATACAGCTTCTTATACCACCTACCTATGACGACTCCCCAAGTTTTTGGGAGGATCCCTATCTTTCGCAAGGGGAACTTTCTAACCCATTATCGAGTAGCACACATTTTATAAAATGGGGAGCAAGAGTAGTGCATACGGTGTTGGTATATACTCAATGTATGAATGAAATAAGCCCGTTTGGACTTGCCATATTATTCAT
>DAIUCL010000176.1:0-5036 GCA_036846185.1 Chitinophagaceae bacterium | reverse complement strand
GCTATAAATATATTACGTGAATTAATTTCAAAAATAAGTATGAAATGCATTAAATGCTTTACTAAAAAATTTCTTAGACCTAATTCTTTACTGATCGAAGATTAAAATAATCATAAATGAAATACAGAATCAGAAATAGAGTCGTAAGCCCATAGGAAAAAACACTTGCCCATGCGGCTCCTTCGATACCTTTGGATGGTATCCACATAATATCGAAAATAAGACATAAGAGGAACCCTATAATCGCTGACCATAAATTGATTTTTACTCTGCCAGTGCTAGCAAAATAAGCAGATACACTCATAGTAGCACAAAAAGGTACAATGCCTAGAAGAAGGATATTCATTATTGGACTTGAAGGTAAAAAAGAAGATTTGAATAGAATGGGAATCAGCCAGTAAGAAGAACTGTACAGGACAATAGCACCAACAATGCCATAAGTAAATAATCCTATACTGAATCCTCTTGCGCTTCGATAGTTTGAAATAATGTTTGAACTGGCTGCATAATTTCTAAATAAGACATTTTGGACGGCTTGTGGTAGTAGCCAAATCATCTGTGAAAATGAAACAGCAAGGGTGTAAATGCCAAGGGCGTTTTTGTCATTGTGATAATAGTGAATGAACCATACATCCATTTTATAACTGAAAAACTGAATCAAATTAGTTGCAAATGCAATAGAGGAGTACTGAATCACAGGGGACCACTTTGAAGGATTCCATCTAAGTATGGCGGAAGAATAAACACGATCAATATGCGTTAGTTGAAAGTAGCTAACCAAGTATTGAATACATAAAATAATAAAATGAGATATTATTATCCATAGGAGTGCTTTGCTATTAAGTGGAACAAACAAATACCCTGATAGAACCAGTAAAAGCATACCCACACTGCCGCCAGATACTATCAATGCATTTACCCCAAATTTATTTTCAGCTTGAAGTAAGGATGAATTGAGAGTTAGCCCAAGTAGTAATATGCAATGAATGGGCAAAAGTACATAGAATAAACTATTGCTCTTCACTATATCTGGTAATACAACAGTATTGTCTGTATATACCAAGAGTAGTACCGTGATTATACTTGCAATTAATCCGAAAATGGTCAGTAAACTAATAATGTTGGTAGCTACATATCGGCTTATTTTAGATGAGGCCAGATGATATACCAGACTGCCTGGTAGTCCCATTCCCAGAATCAAAACTAGCGTCTGCATAAATTGTATATACAGAGCCCATTCGCCCTGACCACTAGGGCCAAGCATTTTGGCCGTAAAAACGGTGGTGCCAAATCCACTAAGTACAGATATTATCTGTGAGGAGTATGTACTGAATATGTTTTTAAAGGTATTCAAATTTTATCTTATTCTGGTGCTCACCGAAAAATAACAACTGGAACTCCTCAATGACAAATATATTTGCAGTGCAAAATAACTAAAATTATGAACAAAGGTCCTATATCGCAATTTATAGAACACAATTACAGACACTTTAATGCAGCCGCTCTGATGGATGCTGCCAAAGGATATGAAACTCATCTTCTTGAAGGGGGCAAAATGATGATCACACTCGCTGGAGCTATGAGTACAGCCGAGTTGGGTATATCATTGGCCGAAATGATACGTCAGGATAAAGTTCAAATCATCTCTTGTACAGGTGCTAATCTGGAAGAGGATATTATGAACCTGGTTGCTCATTCTCATTACAAACGAGTCCCCAATTATCGTGATTTGAGCCCGCAAGATGAATGGGACTTGCTCGAAAATCATTATAATCGAGTAACCGATACGTGTATACCTGAAGAGGAAGCCTTTCGAAGACTTCAAAAACATATTCACAAAGTATGGAAAGATGCCGACGACAAAGGAGAACGTTATTTTCCGCATGAATACATGTATCAAATGCTATTGAGTGGCGATTTGGAGCAGTATTATGAAATAGACCCTAAAAACAGCTGGATGCTTGCTGCCGCTCAGAAGAATATTCCCATTGTAGTACCCGGCTGGGAAGATAGCACTATGGGTAATATTTTTGCCTCCTATGTTATCAAAAACGAAATCAAAGCCGCTACCATGAAAAGTGGCATAGAGTATATGGTATGGTTGGCAGAATGGTATCGCAACAATAGTAGTGGCAAGGGGGTAGGGTTTTTTCAAATAGGAGGTGGCATAGCAGGCGATTTTCCAATCTGTGTGGTACCCATGATGTATCAGGATCTTGAGTGGCACGATGTACCATTTTGGAGCTACTTCTGTCAGATATCCGATTCTACTACTTCTTATGGGTCATATAGTGGTGCTGTACCTAACGAAAAAATTACTTGGGGTAAATTAGACATCCATACGCCTAAATTTATTGTAGAGAGTGATGCCACCATAGTGGCACCACTGATATTTGCCTGGATTTTGGGTCAATAAAAAAAATAAATGATTTTTTGAAAATTAAAAAAGTGCCCTATATTTGCACTCCCAATCACGCTCTTAATATTTAAAATTATAGCAACAAATATCACATTTTTGTTGCAAATGCGGAAGTAGCTCATTTGGTAGAGCACAACCTTGCCAAGGTTGGGGTGGCCGGTTCGAGCCCGGTCTTCCGCTCCACTCTTAAAATCCATCCTAGATGGATTTTTTGTTTTTCGGATTACCGAAAAGATACCCTGGTGGTGGAATTGGTAGACACGCAGGACTTAAAATCCTGTGGGCAGCAATGTCCGTACGGGTTCAAGTCCCGTCTGGGGTACACAAACCGCAATAGCACTATTGCGGTTTTTTGTTTTCTTATATGTTATAATCAAAATTATGAATTGCTAACATTCAGAACAACGAAGTTTATGTACCTTTGTAACATTAATCAATTATATGTCAACAAACACTCATACAAACATCGATTTCAGCCTTGCATACAAAGTTGCTGATATTAGCCTCGCCGAATGGGGGCGAAAAGAAATCAAATTGGCAGAAGCCGAAATGCCAGGGTTAATGTCTCTTCGTGAAGAATATGGCGCACAGCAACCACTCAAAGGTGCTCGTATCGCAGGTTGTCTTCACATGACCATTCAGACCGCTGTACTAATCGAGACTCTTGTAGCTCTCGGTGCGGAAGTAAAATGGAGTTCTTGCAATATCTTCTCTACACAGGATCATGCTGCTGCTGCAATAGCTGCTGCCGGTATAGGTGTATATGCCTGGAAAGGCCAAACGCAAGAAGAAGCAGACTGGTGTATCGAACAAACATTATTTTTTGGTAGCGAAGATCGTCCACTCAATATGATACTGGACGATGGTGGTGATTTGACCAATATTGTTTTTGATAAATATCCTGAACTAATCCAACATATCAAAGGTCTGTCAGAAGAAACCACAACCGGTGTGCATCGCTTGTACGAACGCATGGAAAATGGTACACTCCCTATTCCTGCCTTTAATGTAAATGACAGTGTTACAAAATCAAAATTCGACAATAAATATGGTTGTAAAGAATCTTTGGTCGACTCTATACGTCGTGCCACAGACATCATGCTTGCCGGCAAAGTAGCTGTAGTAGGTGGCTATGGAGATGTGGGCAAAGGTTCTGCGGCTTCATTGAGTGGAGCAGGATGTCGGGTCATCGTTACAGAAATAGATCCTATCTGTGCTTTGCAAGCTGCTATGGATGGCTATGAGGTTAAAAAAATGATTGATGCCGTAGCAGAAGCCGATATCGTTGTGACTGCTTCTGGTTGTAGAGATCTGATTACAGAAGCTCACTTTCGCAAAATGAAAGACAAAGCAATCGTTTGCAACATCGGTCACTTCGATATCGAAATCGATATGCAATGGCTCAATGATACTTATGGTCATACCAAAGATACCATCAAACCACAAGTTGACAAATACACAATCGATGGCAAAGATGTTATCGTATTAGCAGAAGGCCGCTTGGTAAACCTTGGCTGCGCTACCGGACACCCTAGTTTTGTAATGAGTAACTCATTTACCAATCAAACGCTCGCTCAGATTGAACTATGGTTGAATCATAATCAATACGAAAACAAAGTATATGTTCTTCCAAAACATTTGGATGAAAAAGTAGCTCGTTTGCATCTAGCCAAAATAGGTGTGGAACTGGACGTTCTCACACAGGCTCAAAGTGATTACTTAAATATTCCGGCACAAGGACCTTACAAAACGGACGCTTACCGTTACTAGTATTTTGGCTGCTAACATATATGAAAAAGCTGTACTGATTTGTACAGCTTTTTTTATTCTGGATGTTGCCGTAGGAATCATAGTGAACATGCAACATGCCATAAACCCAGATTATGCATAGAGAATCTTTAAGGGCTTGAAAGGACTTCAAAATCCGGGTTAAATAATACTATTTTCATTTTGGGCGGCAGACACGCTATCCACTTCAAGTCCTCGCGGCGCAGCCTGTGCTGCATAGGCGTAGCAGTAGCTCCGTTCCTCCGCTCTGCTACACCTTGCAGCACTAGCCTTTGCCACTGTGGGCTTTTCGTTCCTATCGTTGCCGCAGCCCCGGGCAAGCACTCTTATACATTGATGTATGTAAGATGCGGATTTGATTGGTAGCTAATAATTCTGGCAATATAAACATTCTATAACAATATGAATCATATCGCGGCAGCCGGATTGTAGCGAATACCCCACAGCTGCAAAGGCTAGTGTGGCAACTGAAACGGGGGGCGGCGGCACAGAGCCACCTGTATCAGTATGCCACACAGACTGAGCAGCGAGGAGTAGTAGCGTAAAGCCGTGCATGCCCCAAAATGCTTCATGTCTGGTGATGTATACTCTCATATAGCTAGCAACTACACTGTTGATCAAATATGAATAAAATTTCGCATAATAGTATTGAAGAGGGGTTGGGTTTAAAAACAGGGCTGAGTAATGAAAATGCTATCTTTTGGATTTGATTTACCTAGTATTTATAAATATATTAAAAATATACATCTATTAGGCAATGTGAATCAATGTTAAAATATTAATATTGTTGTTTTAATAAAGTAAAATGCTTTTTTGGCATAGTCTTTGA
>DAIUCL010000175.1:0-5131 GCA_036846185.1 Chitinophagaceae bacterium | reverse complement strand
GTATAATAATAAACTGGCTTCATATCAAAGGAAAAATTAAATAAGTATGTCGATACAGAATTGTACTGATTTAGAAAAAATAATCAGAAAATGACGGTTCGGAAGAAGTTGATGAAAATTATTTACATGGATAAATTCGATAAGTTATTATCCGTCAAATAGATAATAAATATAAGTATTTAAAAGAAAGGCGCCTGCTACAACCAACGAAGGGGATTACGTCGTGCATGTAATATATAATTTTTGATATTGATCCAAAAGGCAACTACAAAGTAGATGATTATAGGAGATCCAAAGGTTAAAAAGGATATGTAGATAAACCACATTCGTATACGGGTAATAGAAATATTAAGTTTTTCTCCAATGCTTGTACATACGCCAAATAGCTGCCACTCTAAGAATTGTCGTAAATTTCTCATATTTCAAAGTTATAAAACAATTGAGGATTTATTTTTTTAATAAAATTCATAAATTGGATTAGAAAAATGTTTGGGGCAAACAAGAGTTAATTCATTTGATAGTATGTAGCAGACTCATTGAGAGGTTCTCCATTAGGACCATTGCTATCAATGCTCACCGTGAAGTATAGTCTACCATTACGTTGACGGTAAATATTGAATTGGTGACGGATACTGTTGCCTCCCGGTCTGAAGAGTCTTACTCTGTTGCGATTAGGGTCATACTCACGCTCGAATTCTTCCACTCTTCCAAAAATATCATTGTAATTCCACCAGTATACATAACCATCGGCTGTAAATTCCATTTTATAGGTAGAAGATTGAAATCCATTAAGTTTCCATATACCGGTAAGTTCGCTTTCCATAATCATCTCTTGGCGGCCACAAGCAGTGAATAGGAATGAAAATAGAGCTAATAAAAAAATAGAGTATTTCATAATGAGGAGATTTCAAATAAGACTACTGAAGATGTAAAAAGTTTATTGCTACAAAAATAAGATAATAAAGAGACAACTTCCATAAATAAACAAAAGATCCATTAAATAATAGGTCGAAGTATAACGATAGCTTATAACATTCCTCTTACAAGCTTTTTAGTATATTTGCTTCCAAAATATTGATATGCAACAAGAGCAAGCACCCAATCAGCTTAATATAGAGCTAAGTGAGGAAATGGCAGAAGGGCTATATTCAAACTTGGCCATAATAACTCATTCCAATGCCGAATTTGTCATCGATTTTGTTAATGTGATGCCCGGATCTCCCAAAGCCAAAGTGAAATCGAGAATAGTATTAACGCCTCAACATGCCAAACGCCTATTGAAAGCGTTGGCAGATAATGTCAAAAAATTTGAACAAGTAAATGGCGTTATCAAGGATTTAGAGCCTGTTTCCATCCCTATGAACTTTGGGGGACCTACTGCACAAGCATAATCACATTATATTTTCAGAATGACAGAAAAGATACTAATATTAGATTTTGGATCACAGTATACACAACTTATTGCAAGAAATATTCGAGAATTAAATGTGTATTGTGAGATAGTCCCCTATCATAGCACAATAGTCTATGATGAGACACTCAAAGGAGTCATACTTTCCGGCAGTCCCTCCTCTGTAAATGAGGAGAATGCCCCTATGGTTGATATAAAGTCAATAAATGAAAAGCTTCCGGTTTTGGGTATATGTTATGGTGCACAACTAACCACGAAGCTTTATGGTGGGCAGGTAGGTAAGTCTTCTTCAAGAGAGTATGGACGTGCTCACTTGACCCAAATTGATAGTAATCACAAGATGCTGAATGGTATTCAAGATGGTAATCAAGTATGGATGAGCCATGCTGATACCATCACTTCTCTAGCCCAAAATGCAAAAGTAATAGCAAAGACCGATACTATACCTGTTGCGGCATTTAGTGTCGAAAATACACCACACCCTTTAATTGGTTTGCAGTTTCATCCTGAAGTAACACATTCCGATAAGGGACGAAAAATAATTGAAAATTTCGTAGTTGGCATTTGTGCTTGTCATCATGAGTGGACACCATCAAGCTACATAGAAGAGACCGTGGCTGCAATACAGAAGCAAGTGGGAAATCAAAAAGTGATCATGGCTCTGAGTGGGGGCGTAGATAGTACTGTTGCGGCAACTCTTATCCATAAGGCAATTGGTAGTAACTTATATTGCATTTTTGTGGATAATGGACTATTGCGCAAAGGGGAATATGAGCAAGTTATGGATGCTTATCAGTCACTAGGTCTACAAATAAAGGGCGTAGATGCTAGTCAATTATTTTATGATAGGCTGAAAGGGGTAATTAATCCCGAAGAGAAACGTAAAATTATAGGCACGAGTTTTATAGATGTTTTTCAAGAAGAAGCATCACGTCTTACTGATATCCATTTTTTGGGGCAAGGGACTATCTATCCTGATGTCATAGAAAGTGTATCTGTAAACGGACCTTCGGCTACTATCAAGTCTCACCACAATGTAGGTGGATTGCCTGAAAAAATGAAAATGCAACTCGTAGAACCTCTACGATATTTATTCAAAGACGAAGTGAGAAGAATTGGCAAAGAGTTGGGCTTGGAATCTCATTTCCTTATGCGACACCCTTTCCCTGGCCCGGGTTTAGGTATCCGAATTTTAGGTGAAGTGAATGCAGAGAAAGTCGCCTTGTTACAAAATGCTGACGCTATATACATCAATCTATTGAAGGAACACAATCTTTATCATCAAATTTGGCAAGCAGGCACAATTCTGCTTCCGGTGCAAAGTGTGGGTGTGATGGGTGATGAGAGAACCTATGAGTTTACGGTGGCCTTAAGAGCTGTTACAAGTGTAGATGGGATGACAGCAGACTGGGCTCATATACCTTACGATGTATTAGCAAAAATATCAAATGAAATCATCAATAATGTAAAAGGAATCAATCGAGTGGTGTATGATATTAGCTCTAAACCCCCTGCTACTATTGAATGGGAATAATTAACAGATTGCACAAATAAACTACTAATGAAAACAAGATTATTTCTTATTGTATTACTCATTTCAACCATCACCGATGCTTGGGCACAGCGAGGATTACAGGTAGAAGAGCAACGAGCCGATGAAGTACAATTCTTTAAATATCCTGTAAGGCAGAAGAAGGATAGATACAAAGTAGCGGTTTTGACACCAATGTATTTAGATTCTGTCAATTGGGAAAGCAACTTGACGAAGCTTCCCAAGTTTATGATGCCGGGACTTGATTTTTATCAAGGGGTAATGATTGCGGCTGATACCCTTCGTAATCTTGGCTACAAATTGGACGTTTATGTTTATGACAGTAAATCAAATGTATTTGATGTTAGAAGCCTTATAGAGTCTGATAAATTAGATTCTATGGATTTGATAATAGGTAATGCAAGTGTAAATGATTTGAAATTAGTAGCTGATTTTGCCAAAAAGAATTTGATAAATTTTGTGTCTGCGGTATCACCATCGGATGCTGGTCAGGAGTTTAATCCTTATTTTACCATTTTACAGCCTCGTCTTGTCTCACATATTGAGCGAATACATAAACATATTCACATGCACAATATTGAAGATAATGTTTTTTTCCTACATCGCAACCTTAGTGCCGAAAAAAATGCATTGAATTATTTTAAAAATGACATACTTTATGCTATGCCTCGTCGCTTTACGGAAATAGAATTAAAGTCTGACTCTGTTTCATTAAAACAACTGAGTGCAAAAATAGATAGCAACTATGCCACTACAATTGTATTGGGTGTATTGGATGCATCAGTGAGTTACACTATCTTAAAACAATTGGCTCCTTTAGCAAAATCACATAAGTTGCAGGTGTATTGCATGCCCACCGCAGAGGCCATCAAAGCATTGTCTAAAACAGATGAGTTTCCGGGTATGACCATTTTTCATACGACCTCATATCTTGTCGATAGAATAACACCAACCAGTACATACATTAGTAAAGCATATAAAGAAAAAATGGGAGGGATACCTTCAGATGTAGTATACAAAGGTTTTGAAAGTCTTTATTTTTTTGCCACGCTTATGAAGAGATATGGTGTGCCTTTTAATGAAAAAATAGGCGATAATTCATACTCACTTATCACACCATATAAGATAGTACCTGTAAAAGAAAATGGGAAGCTCCGTTTTTATGAAAATAAATACCTCTACATAGTTCGTCATGAAAATGGTATTATGACCTATGAATAATCAAGGGGGAATAACGCATTTTCATATTTTTAGATAAAATTATTTTCTTAATATTTTTATTTCAACTCTTCTGTTGGCAGCTCGTTGGGTTTCATCCAACTCCTCCGGCTCTACCTTTTGCGTACCTCCAAGTCCTTTGTATTGTAATCGGGAAAGTGCTACGCCTTGTTTATGCAAAAACTCTCTTATAGCAAGTGCTCGGTTGAGTGAAAGGTTTTCTGTATGTGTGTCCCAGTCATAACCATCATTTTCGTCTTGAACGCAACATACATGTCCTTCAATTTGTATCACAAGATTTGGATAGTGGTTCAATGTTGACAAAAGGTGATACAGTTGTTGATTGGATTCTTGCTTTATTCGATGTGTTCCCGGTACAAAATAGATATTCTTCAGTACAATTTTATCGCCAATATCTGCAGAGTCAATATTGAGGTAAAATTGCTTCCGATTTTCTTTATCAGGATTGCTTATTGTATACTTCGATTTTTTGTTTATCAGACTTGTAGTATCTGCATTTGCCAAGGTATCGGTATATAGTTTTAGAACTACTCTTCTATTAAGGCTTCTTTGTTCTTCTGTAAGGTTGTCATTGATAGGTTTTTCTTTGCCCATACCTATGCAGGTATGAATGTGTTGATTTAAAATTCCATTTGCCAACAAAAAGCGTTTAATTTCTTTTGCTCGTTTTTTTGAAAGATTTATATTGTACTCTCTAGATCCTTTATTGTCGCAGTGGCCTTCGATGAGTACACGTTTTATCTGGTACTTATGTAATAAATTACCAATAGGCCACATTGCTGAGTCGGGCATGATTTCGCTATCAGTGTCAAAATAGATTGTGTAGCTAAGCTCTTGTGCTTGCGTAAGATATATAGATATAGTCAATAGGATAGTTAGCAGTTTTGATAGCCATTTCATAAATAAAAGTATGTAAGGTAGTGTAACGA
>DAIUCL010000174.1:0-5147 GCA_036846185.1 Chitinophagaceae bacterium | reverse complement strand
ACGGAACCACCGCCACGACTATGCCACAGGAGCGGAGCGACGTGCCGCCTTGCAACGGAAAGCGTGTCTGCCGCCCAAGAAAAAATAGAAATAGAATAAGTAAAGATCGTGGGGGTATTAATGTAGGGTGTGCTTGTGAGACATTTGGGTGAATGTGCAATGCAATGTATCTTTGCCCTAGGGCATGAAGCAGATTATTATTGTAGTACTTTTACTGTTGAATGGAATATCTGCGTATGCAATGGCAGATGAAGGAAAGAGTGTGGTGTTGTCGCCGGTGCCTCTAACCGGAAGTTCGCTGACCGTAAAAGTAATCAATCCCAATGTTCGGATAGAGCGAGTAGAGTTGCGCAATTTAATAGGAAAAAAATTGCAGGAGAAAATTTTCCCATCGGGAAGTACACAAGTAATAATGGAAGATATGGACAGTTATCCAAGTGGTGTGTATATGGTGCTATCAAAAGATAGCTACGGCAAAGTGGTAGAGATAAATAAATTCATAATCAATAAGTAAAATATGCGCACTAACAATACAATGATCTATGGCCGAAATCCGGTGTTTGAAGCACTGAGTGCACAAAAGCCATTGGACAGGATATTGATGATGCAGACCATATCCGGTGAAAATATTGGGGAAATATTGCGTATGGCAAAAATGCAAAATGTGCCGGTAGTGCGTGTGCCACAGCAAAAATTAAATAGCTTGGTAAGGGGGGCACATCAAGGTATTATAGCCTATGGGGCTGTAGTGGATTATATACCACTTCAGGATATCATATCTCATTTATTTGATCAGGGTAAAACACCCTTTTTGCTATTGGTAGATGGTGTGACTGATGTAAGAAATATGGGGGCGATCATACGGAGTGCGGTATGCTGTGGGGTAGATGCTATCTTATTTGCCGAAAAGAATGCTGCTCCTATACATGAGGATATGATAAAGACCTCGGCAGGTGCAATGATGCAAATTGCATTTTGCAGAGAGAAGTCAATATCCTATATTGTAGATACATTAAAGCTGAATGGTATTCAACTTTATTCTTCGGATTTGTATGCGGAAACAAGTTTGATGTCGGTGGATTTTTCCAAACCGACATGTATCGTAATGGGTAGTGAAGATAAGGGTATTTCTTCGCATGTTCGTATGGCTTGTGACCAGACCTTTATCATACCAATGGCAGGGGTATTTGATAGTTTTAATGTGGCGGTGGCTACGGGTATTATTTGTTTTGAGGTGATGAAGCAGCGTGCAGGATTAGTTTAGGTTGTCCTATTTGTGACGGTATTCATATTGATCCATGTGTTTTCAGCTGTTAGAGAGTCTACCATTTCTGATTACTATTTCATTATTCGGGTTTGACAAGTTATTGAATTAATGTAAGCAAGTGTTGTTATGGTATTATTGTCGTCAGAAATGAATTTAGATAAGTTAAATACTTTTTCAGTATGAGTTTTTGGTTTTTTTTTTCTAAATTTGGTCAAATTTTAATCGATGAAGAGACTAATTACAACGGTGAGTGTATTATTATTTACACTATTTTCTTACTCGCAAAGCACTACTCTGACTACTACATTTGCCAATAATAATGGGAGTGGTCAGGTGACATTCAATTTTCAGAATGCAAATCCTTACCCGATTATTATCACAGAGATAGGGAGTGTGTGTGGAGCATCTTCTGTACAAACAGTACAAGCATGGTATCATACTACACCCATATTTGGCCCTCCCACGGCACCCACTGCTTTGAATGGCTGGGTGCAGTTTGGGGCAGGTACGATAACAGGTATACTCAATAATTCTACTACCGTAGCGCAGCCATTTTTTCCGACGGCTACTTCCACGCTCACACCTTTAGTGATTCCGGCATCTACGACCTATGCAATAAGTATTAGCTCCACAAATTTACGATACAGCACATTGGCGGCTGGTACCTATACCGTCAGTGCCGGAGGTTGTAATTTGCTTACTGGCGACAATATAGGTTACGGAGGTACTGCTGCTCCTTCAGCGGCTACTATTGCCTTACGAGGTTTCATAGGTTATCTCATATTTGAGCCTATGGGTCCCTGCACGAATCCACCTGTAACGGGTACAGTCAACTCTTCTGCTAACCCTGTTTGTCCCAATACAAACTTTACCTTGTCGCTGACTGGTGGTACCGGAGGTTCAGGCCAAAGCTTTCAGTGGGAATCATCTCCTGATAATATAGCGTGGTCACCCATTGTAGGAGCTACAACTAGTTCTTATATTGGTACACAATCAGTATCTACTTATTATCGCTGTGTGGTGACTTGTGGTACATCTTCTACTTCTTCATCATTGTTAGTACAGACGAACAACATTCCTTTGAGTGGTGTCTATACGATTAATAGTGCCTTGCCTACTGCGGGTTCGAATTTTCAGTCATTTACTGATTTGGCTACCGCACTCAACTGTGCAGGTGTATCGGCACCGGTGGTGGTGAATGTTGCCCCGGCGAGTGGTCCTTACAATCAGCAAATCATATTGAATCAGATACCCGGAGCCTCTGCAACCAACACGGTAACGATTAATGGCAATGGTGAAACTCTGACCTTTGCGGCTACCACCGCGGCTGCGCCAAGTGTATTAGAGCTAAATGGTACGGATTTTTTGAAAGTACAGAATTTAAACATAGTATCTACGGCGGCATCGGGCAATGCCTTTGCGGTACATCTGTGGAATGGTGCGAATCACAATCGCTTTAGCAATTGTGTGATATCGTGCAATGTGGCAGCTACTGCCAGTACTATTTCACCTTTTTCTGTCAGTGGAGCACAAGCTGCTGCTGTGACCGCAGGTGTATCCGGAAGCAATGATTCTTTAATCAATTGTACCGTGAATGGCGGTTACTATGGCGTTGCCTTTACCGGTCCTACTACGGCTCCTTTTCCATCAGGTAATTTTGTCAAAGGTTGCACGGTCAATGATGGCTATTTCTACAGCATGTATGTAGCGTATAATCAAGGCATCATCATCGATAGCAATATTGTACAGCAACCTACCCGAACTACGCTCACCACGAGCTACGGGATATTCACCACAACTAGTTCAAACTCCTCTAAAATAACACGCAATAGAATACGTAATTTCTTCACCAGTACCCCTACCAATACCTCTACTTTCTACGGTATCTATATCACCGGTTCTAATGGTACACTGGGCGATGAGATCAAAGTAGAGAATAACATTATACATAATATCAACAACAATGGTATACAGTATGCGATGTACATTCTCACTGTGAATCATGTGCATGTATATCACAATACAATTTCGCTCGATCATACGGCATCAACGGCTACGGGTGTCACCCGTGGTATTTGGATGTCGAATACGGCACCGACCAACTCGCAGATTCGTAATAATATCGTGACGATAGGTCGAGGTGGTACGGGTATCAAACATTGCTTGTATTATGCTGGTGCGGGTCAAGTGAGTAATAATAATGTACTCTTCATGAATGCCCCTGCGGGTACGAACAGCATCGGTTGGTTCAATGCGGATTTTGCGACGCTTGCCAACTGGCAAGCCGCGAATGCCGCACAGTGGGATCAGCAAAGTGTAAATATTAATCCGGTATATGCAGCTCCTGCTTCACCCACCTTCAATTTTACCCCAACCGTATCGGGAGTAAACAATATAGGAGGAGCGGTAAGCACTACGATCGATATCAATGGTAATCCTCGCTCGGCAGTAACGCCCGATCCGGGAGCGATCGAGTTTTCGCTGGCGCCGATCGATATGGCGATGGTACAGCTCACCGCACCCGATAATAGCGGATGCTACGGTTCTACTCAAAATGTAACGGTGACCGTGCAAAATGCCGGTAATACGGTGATGGATTTTAGTGTTACACCATTAAATCTGGGAGCCTTAATCAGTGGTCCTGTCAATACGACCTTGACGGGTACGATCAACTCGGGAACGCTGGCAGTGAATGGCACACTGAGTTATACCTTCCCCACTACAATAAATATGACGGTATATGGCAACTATACCATACGTCCCTATTTGACTTTTGCGGGCGATCCAAATCAAACAAATGATACCTTAACTGTTCTCCGCAACTCAGATTTGATACCGGGTACGGTAAGCAGTAGTTTGGCAAGTGTATGTGTATCCGGTACACCTACCTTGACGGTAGCCGGCGCCTATGGTGGTACTATTCAATGGCAAGAAGCACCTACGGTGCTGGGGCCTTGGACGAATGTGGGAACGAATGCGAGCAGCTATGTGCCTGCCAGTCCTATCACACAGTCTACCTTCTATCGAGTGCAGGTAGGCTGTGCAGCGAGTATGGCTACAGCAGTATCCAATACCGTGAATGTACAAGTGAATAATCCACAGATAACGAGTGTGACGCCGGATACAATTTGTAACCCTTCAACTGCTACAATCTCCGCAACCGCTCCAATGGGAGCAACGATAGAATGGTATTCCACACAAGCAAGTACCACTTCATTGGCAACAGGTGCTACATATACAACACCGGTATTAACATCAAATACTACGTATTGGGTAGGTGCTAATATGGGAGGTGGAACTGGCAATGTGGGAATGGTGTCGTCAAACCCAATGGGGACAAGTGGTGCCGGCACTGGTACATATGGCTTGGTCTTTGATGCTCTCTCTGATTTTACGTTGCAATCAGTAGTCGTCTATCCTAATGCAACAAATCCTAATACTCCGGGTGTTATTAATATTGGTTTATATAATCAAACTACAAATACCTTATTGCAACAAATAGCAGTCAATGTGAATGGTTTCCCTCAAGCATCTACTCCTTCTCCTCAAACGGTAACATTAAATTTCAATGTCCCCATGGGGAATAACTATCGACTTGCACCTATTTCATATTCGGGAATAACGGGGATCATGTTTCAACCTTCTGCTCAAGCACCTCCCGGTGGATACTTCCCATTCACTTTACCCGGTGTAGTCACAATTACTTCAGGTACATACACAGGTAATTTATTTAACAATTTATATTATTATTTCTATAACTGGACCGTATCTTATGGTTGCTCCGGTACTCGTGTACCAGTAGAAGTAGTAGTCAATCCTACACCCGTCATCACTGCATCACCCACGAGTGTAACGGTATGTCAGACCCAACAGACAACCT
>DAIUCL010000173.1:0-5291 GCA_036846185.1 Chitinophagaceae bacterium | reverse complement strand
GTACAGTAGTTTCCCGGTGGGAGGAGTTGATTTTACATTGTGACGATGAGCCTTAGCCTCGATTGTAGTGGATATCCCGCCTCGGAGCTTGCGGAGAGGCGGATAGGAGCGGAAAGCGAGACGGTCGATGATGGGGTATGTGTCGATGAGCTCCAAATGTTTTAATCAGAAAATTAGTGGGCTCCTATGGGGGCGAAAAACAACAAGGTAGTGGTGTCTTTTGACTGCGTTTGCAAGGGGTCGTGTACGATGAAATAGCCGTGATAATTGGCGGTAAATTCGTCGAAGTAGGTTTCCAATTCGGCTATTGCAGGTACACCTTTGCTTACTTTTCCGAGGGAGTAGCGAGGCGAGTTGGCATAGCCATAGGTGGCGGTACTGTCTGCGTCGTAGAGGTAGAGTTGGTAGTCGAGGGTGTCGAGTTTACCGTTGATATCGGATTGTACTTCAAGTGAGATGCTTTTGTCTTTGATAAAGACATTGGCACTGATAGATTTTGGGTGCGCACCCGTGTAATGGCTGTTGACGCTATATTGGTAGAAGCGGGTTTTTTCCATTTTTTTTCGCCCACATGAGGTAATCGCGAGTGTGAATACCGCTAAAAGTAGGAGTGTATTTTTCATGTATTAGGTTTTTAGGAGTGCTGCTTGGCCATATCTTCGATGATGGGTGTGCTGACGCCGGTAAAGGAGAAGCCTCCATCGTGAAATAGGTTTTGCATGGTGACTTTTCGGGTAAAGTCGCTGAACATCATGACGCAGTAGTTGGCGCATTCTTCGGCGCTGGCATTGCCTAGTGGCGACATTTTTTCTGCGTAGTCAAAAAAGGCATCGAAACCGGATACGCCACTACCGGCAGTAGTGCGTGTGGGTGATTGGGAGATGGTATTGACACGTACTTTTTTGGCAAATCCGTAGTGGTAGCCGAAGCTACGTGCGATACTTTCTAGGAGGGCTTTAGCATCGGCCATATCGTTATAGCCGGGAAATACACGTTGGGCAGCGATGTATGAGAGGGCTAATACAGACGACCACTCGTTGAGCGCATCGAGCTTCATAGCGGTATGTAGTACTTTGTGAAAGGATACGGCAGATATATCGAAGGTTTTTAGGAGGTTGTCGTAGTTCGTTTCGGTGTATTCAATTTTTTTGCGTACATTGGGGCTCATGCCTATAGAATGTAGTACAAAATCGAGTTTTCCTCCAAGTACATCCATACTTTGTGTAAATACTTGCTCTAGGTCTTGCATAGAAGTCGCATCGGCGCCTATGACGGTGGCATTGCCGCAGGCTGCTGCAAGCTCGTTTATTTTGCCCATACGGAGTGCTATAGGTGCATTACTGAGGGTAAAGCTGGCACCTTCTTCATGACATTTGAGTGCTACTTGCCAAGCCATTGATTTTTCGTCGAGTGCACCGAAGATGATACCGCGTTTTCCTTTGAGTATAGAGTGAGCCATAGTGTATGTTTTTTTTATGGGTGTAAAAGTAGTGATTCGAATGGAAATGGACTATTGTTTGCTTACAAAATCAATCAATAATTGAGCGACTTGGAGGTAATTGGTCAACGCACAGTTGTCGGGTGTGTCGAAGATGTCGTGATAGTAGCCTTTACCACCCATGCTGTAAATAAAAAAGGATGGTACATTATTTTCGGAGAAGTGATGATGATCGCTATTGCTGGCTTTACCTCTTATGCGAACTTCGGGGAGGTATTTTTTTCGTTGGTTAATTGCTACCAATTCATCGAATTGTTCTTTCCATGTTTCACCGTTTACGACTGTTATTCCTTTTTCGGCATCGCCCATAATGTCAATATTAATAAGCATTTTGATATCGCTCAATGCGATCGGTGTATTGGCGACAAAATACTCAGACCCAAGCAAGCCGGCTTCTTCCCCGCTGAAGAGTATGAACAATATATTGTCATCGTTTTTTTTATGTTTGAAATAATCGGCTAGCATGAGCACCATGGCAGTACCGCTGGCATTGTCGCTGGCACCGGGGAATATTGCTTGATTTCCCATCATACCCAAATGATCATAATGGGCGGTGAACACAATATATTTTTTAGACTTTTTGGCAGGCAGATAGCCTAAGACATTATGATTGATGTTATTTTTAAGGTATTGATTCTCGAATTGTATTGTAAGCTTATCAGCCATTTGCAATACTGAGTCGATAAAGATTAGGCTGGGTACTTCGTCAACAGTGGTTCGCAGGGAGTGGGTCAATTTCTTTTCTTCTGTAAAAAGCAGAAGTGAGGGCGCTCCATGTAGTTTGATACTATCCCACACCGGATGCTTTCTTGAGGATGTTTTATGCAATACGATCACTTCTTGTGGCGCAAAACCTTTTCTGATTTTTTTGTACAATAGCTGCTTTTCGACTGAGTCATTGGGATTGAAATGAAGAAGTGTGTAAGTGCCATTTGCGGATGGCGAGCCGGGCCCTACTAAAAAGTCTATTCCGGGAATCATTTTTCTTTTATCTACTTCACAGCGTATTTCATTAGGGTGCGTATTAATATCAAACGTATAAGATTGTAAGTAAGGATTATTGGAATTAGTAGACATATTAGGCAGAGGTTTTAGTCCTATCTGCTTCATTTGTGCACTGAGATATTCGGCTGCTTTGTTTGCTCCATGTTTCACATAGCCTCTTCCTGCATACGGATTGCTACACAGCTCTTGTATCCATCGGCGAGCCTTATCGGTATCTTGTGCCACTAGATTGCTTTCACAAAGCAATAGCAAGATAATATAGAGTATGAACAAGCGAAGAGAACTATAAAACGTACTAGTCATAGCACTAATGTTTTACTTTGATACCGGTATGATACATCGTAAAGGATAGCACATCAGCCCACTCTTCTATCTGCTTGGAAATAGGCTTACCGGCACCATGCCCTGCTTGCTTATCAATTCTAATCAAAACGGGATTGACTCCTTTGTGCTTTTCCTGCAACGTAGCCGCAAACTTGAATGAGTGTGCCGGCACTACTCTATCATCATGATCCGCAGTGGTTATCAAGGTAGCAGGATAGCTCTCGCCTTGTTTTACATTGTGTAGCGGAGAATATTTTATTAGATAATTAAAATCTTCTTCCTTGTCGCTACTGCCATATTCCACAGCCCATCCCCACCCTACGGTGAATTTGTGGTAACGCAACATATCCAGCACTCCCACACCCGGTAGTGCCACTTTGAATAAATCGGGGCGCTGCGTCATACATGCTCCTACCAGTAGCCCACCATTGCTTCGTCCGTGAATGGCAATTCGTTCTTTGTTCGTAACACCCTGCTGAATGAGGTATTCGGCAGCACCGATAAAGTCGTCAAACACATTTTGCTTTTGCGACAGCATTCCCCCTTTGTGCCAAGCCTCACCAAACTCGCTACCGCCTCTCAGATTGACCATCACATAGACTCCACCATGCTGCACATACAGCGACATAGGCACACTAAACGACGGAGTAAGCGATATATTAAACCCACCGTATCCATATAAAAAAACCGGATTCTGACCTGACTTCATATCTATGTCCTTACGTCGATAAATAAACATCGGCACACGAGTTCCATCTTTCGATACAAACCATTTCTGCTCTACGATCGTATTGTCAAGAGCATGCGGAAAGGCCGTTTTGAAATGCAGCGAAGATTTGTTCGTCTTCACATCGTATCGATATACCGCCGTAGGCTCATTGAATGAAGTAAATGAATAAAAGGTATGTGTAGAGGAAGCATCTCCCTCAAAGCCCCCTACACTCCCGATACCCGGCAAATCAATGCTATACAAATAGCGACCCTGCAAGGAGAACACATCTATCTGAGAGGCCGCATTTACCAAATAGCTTGCGATTAGCTTATCTCCCACTCTCGACAATACATCCAGCTTAAATTCTTTTTCTTTGATCAGCACCTTCCAGTTTTTCATGTCAGGATTAGCCGGATCTATCACAAATACCTGATAATTGGGTGCATTCCGATTACTCACTACCACAAATTTACCCTCTACCATATCTACAAAATCATAATTATGCTCAAAGCCCTTGCATAATACTTTAAAATCTAATTTACCCGCTTCCGAATACAAAAGCTCCGTACCGTCTGTTCCTTCGGAGAGACTGATAATTATATACTTACCATCATCCGTAAACAATGCTCCTTTGTAGCGCAGTGGATGCTCTTTGTCTTCGTAAATTAATATATCTTCTGCCTGACTAGTACCTACTTTATGAAAAAATATCTTCTGATACTCCGTTTTGGCCGAGTATTTACTACTTCCTTCCTTAGGCTTATCATATCCGCTGTAGAAAAAACCCTCATCTCCTTTCCACGACAAACCCGAAAATTTGCTATACCGGATCGTATCCCGTAGTACTTGTTTACTCTGCACATCCATCACATAGATATCTTGCCAATCACTACCCGCATTCGATACTGCATAGGCAACATACTTCTGTTTTTTCGAAAACGATACCACCCCCAGCGAAGACGTTCCTTTATCATTCAAGCTATTGGGATCGAGCAACACAGACTCTTTTCCATCGACACCCTCTTGTATATACAATACACTTTGATTTTGTAGTCCATCATTTTTGTAAGTCACATAGTACTTGCCTTTTACAGAGGGTATGCCCTGCTTAGGATAATTCCACATCGAAGTCAACATGGCTTTGATTACTTTACGAAACGGAATTTGATTCAAATAAAAATCCGTATGTTCATTTTGTCGATTTACCCATGTCGCCGTCTCTTCCGACAAATCATCTTCTAACCACCTGTACGGATCACTCACCACATTTCCAAAATAAGTATCTTGCACCTCCACTTTTTTACTAGCCGGAATCTCCTTTGCCCGCAGTGCTTGCACATCTTGCCCCTGCGCCTGAATCGACATAAACGCCATAGTACTTATCATTATTATACCTTGTAATTTAAACATCATATATTCCAATATAGACTGTAAATATAATCCACGATCAAGAGTTCACCCAATTTTACCCCAAAGCATCCCCACCAAAAGTCAATAACAAGAGCATTAGGAGCCCATCTTCCGAAAGCCTATTTTGCCACATCGAGCTATCCACTTGTATCTCTACCACCTTGAAGGGTGGCAGAGGATACCGCTCCTATCTCGGCTAGAGTTCATCGTCTTTTTCATCCATCAAGCGCCAACACTAACACTTTCCAACGCTACCCTCAATATCATTCAACACATTCAAACGATTCTCCTTTTCTTGAACAAAAAAAATGTTATCTTCGCACCACTTAAAAATTATTAATC
>DAIUCL010000172.1:0-5393 GCA_036846185.1 Chitinophagaceae bacterium | reverse complement strand
GTGCACTATGACTCAAAAAAAGAAATAATAAATATTGAATAAAAATAAGTGAATATTTTTTCATTATGAAAGTATTAAAATTCTATCTGTGTATCGAAAGTAATAAATTATAATGATATATAAAGAATTCTACCATTAAGTTTTGACTGGTTTCTGACTTTTATATACGCTATCAATGAATGACATAGCTTAAAAAGGAAGTCGTGCCAATGAAAAGAATAAATATCAATCTATGTAATAATATTTTCAAACTGCATGATTGTATTTTTAACTAAGATAATGCATAAAGCGATAATAGGAAACACAATGCTATGTGATTGATACATAATTTACCTTGCAGTTCGATACGATAAAAAGACAATATCGTCGTTTGTAACAGTTGTGCTATTTACATCTTAAGAGCTACATCTCAAATTTATATCCCACGCCTTTTACGGTATGGATATAATCTGCATTTAGTTTCTGTCTAATTTTACGAATATGAACATCTATGGTTCTATCGCCCACTATTACCTCATTGCCCCACACTTTTTCCAGTATTTCATTTCGTAAAAAAACTCTACCTGGTTTAGAGGCCAAAAGTGCAAATAATTCAAATTCTTTTCGAGGTAGAATGATGTCTTCCCCTTTGTGCTTTACCAGAAATTTTTCTCTATTGATCTCCAAATCTGGAAAGGAAAAAACTTTAGTATCTTCTTTACTGATCCGACGGAAAGCAGAATGTACTCTCGAAACCAATAATTTGGGCTTGATAGGTTTGGCTATATAATCATCTGCACCTATCTCCAAGCCTCTTATTTCAGATTTTTCATCACTAAGCGCTGTCAAGAATATGATCAAAATAGCATCATTTTCCGGATTGGCTCTCAGCTCAATACATGTCTGAATACCATCTTTGTGTGGCATCATTATATCGAGCAATATAAGTTCGGGTTTGAATGTTTTGGTCTTGTCTAAGGCATCAACTCCATTTTCGGCGGTCTCTACTTCATAGCCATTCAGTTCCAGATTGTATTTGACTATCTGAAGGATGTCCTTTTCGTCATCTACCACCAGTACTTTGCCATGTTTTTTATCCATAAAGGAATTTTGTACAAAAGTAACATCAATTCATAGCGAAAGAGGTATGTTAGGTTTACGAAATTGTTAAGTTGCACCTCATTCTACTCTCTTTATCGAAGGTTATTGCTTTCAGATACGCATATATTACCACTGTTCATGTAATTTATTTTTCATTTCATTTATTTTTCGTTCTCGTTCTTCTTTAGCTTCTCGTATCTCATTTTCTAATTCTCTTTGTTGTTCCGAAGTGTTTTGTTTGGTTTCGCGTAGTTTGTTTTCCAACTCTAGAATATTATCATCAAGCTCAGTTTGCAACTCTCTTAACTCTTGTATTAGTTCCTCTTTCTTCTCTTTATTATCCTTTATTCGAAGCACTCGCTCGTCTTCATCCTCAAACATATCTTTTGCTGTGCTCCATGTATGAGTGTTGACAGTAAATCCTCGATTATTAATACGAAGATATTGTTGGTTCTTAAATTCATTAGATACCTTGGTCTCCATGAAGCTAGGAATAAAGACAGTAATAGTCGCAAACTGGAAATTATAAGCCGTATTGTTTGGCAAAGAAATGTACAACGGAATATTCATCGAAGATCCATCATAACTCGGTATCAAGTTAAATTTATTATGTAATTCCGCATCTCTCTGATTTTTACCCGAAGCACTCCTGTCAACCAACACATGTATCAATGAGTCATTGCTTCGCTTGAATTGAACAAACACACTCTTGTATCGATTCGTATCTTTTTCCGACAATACAAAATCGTTCATAAAATCCAAATCAAACCACACATTAGTTTTTGTAACACTAGAGCGATCTGAATGTACCATTATTGTTTCACTCATCGGCACAAAGGTGTACTCTGTTTTTTCACTTACATAGGTATTATGTTGTCTGATGACGTTTGCGAATAGAATACTACCACATAGCCAACCAATAACATGCAACCCGATAAAAATAAGTCGTAACATTCTATTAGGCGAGCGATAGCCAATGATCTTTCGAGTAAGCCATAGTATAATACCCACTATAGGTAACACAAATACAAAACATAATGTAAGTATTGCTAAAAATTTGTTCAAACTTGAAAACAAAATAAGTGATATGATATGGTACGCAAATGCAGAACCTAGAATCATACTAATAGCAAATGGAACCATCGTTATGACTATTGTCCCTATAAGAATATACGCCACCACTTTCAAAAATTTTGAAAGACCAGATGCGCTTTTCATCGCTACCTCATTTATCGCTTCATTCATTTTATGCGTGTTAATATTGATTGGTTTTTTCTTCAATAACATATAGTCCGTATTCGTCTTCGCTAATGGAGTTATGATCCATAGTAAAATGTAGGTAATCACTACTATAGAGCTCATAGAATGGCCCATGATATCTATATTAAATCGATTCAAATAACTATTATTCGATAATACACTAATCAATAAAGGTGACGCAAATAGGATACGTACTATCCATGTCTCAATATTAAAAAATTGTGCTAAGCCACTACACACCCCCCCAATTACCAAATCCTTAGGATTTCTGAAAAGTTTGCTGGTAATATTAGGTGTCAGCTCACGAGGACTCAAAACAATCCACAATATTAAGTAGATTAAAATACCTAAGTTGAACTTAAATAAAGTCGCAATGTTAAAAACCGTAACCAACACAAAAAGTAGACGAACAGCCAAAGGGTCAATCGCAAAGTAGTTGGCAATTCCACTACACACACCCGCTATCATTTTGTCTTTAGTATTTCGATAGAATCCTTTTTTAGAATCGTTCTCTTCTTTTACATCTTCACTAGAGTTCGACTCATCCTCGATTGTCGCCTCTTCTCCAAACTCCGAAGGTTCACCTATCATTGCTATTAGCTGTTTTACATCCTGTACCTCGATGGTTTTGTTCTTATTCAAATTCTCAAGTATTTCACCCATTCTGTACTGAATGTCGGCAAACGTTTCCTCCCCTGACACTTGCTGTTCAAAATATTGTTTCAATCGATTCTCATAGGCTTCGAATAATGCGAACGCATCGGCCATAATGCGTATTGCTCTCCCCTGATAATTAATTTCTAGTATTTGTTCCATGGTATATATATTAGTTTTTGTGAGTAATTTTATTGACCGCCTTACTTAGTTCAAGCCAAGTAGATGCCAATGTATCATAAAATATTTTTCCTGCTTCACTCATCGTAAAGTACTTTCTGGGTGGGCCCGACACACTCTCCACCCAGCGATATTCCAGATAGCCAGCATTCTTCAGTCGAGTAAGCAAAGGGTACAACGTTCCCTCCAAAATTGGCATACCGGCTTCTTTTAACTCCGATGCTATATCACTAGGATAAGCCTCACCGCGCTGTATGATACTCAGGATACAATACTCTAGGAGTCCCTTTTTCATCTGGCTTTGTATATTTTCTGTATTGATTGTAGACATGTATGTATTCTTGTATGCAAAGATGCTATTAAAAATAGGTACTATGCAATACAAGGTAGCATATTTAACAATATATTAGTCAATATTTCAATGATTAGGGCGTACCCGCCGTCGGGTTATTTCGATGTAAGTGAATGTTACAATGGCGGCGGGTCGGGCTTTTCGCTACAATTCCTCGCTTGTCGTGCCTCCTCGCTGTGGGATTTTCGCTACAATCCCTTACGCACGTCGTGCCCACAATATCACCTTACATTCCAATAGATTCTACTGAAAAAGTGAACAAAGAAGACCCATATAAAAAAAAGCAGTTCCCGAAAGAGTACTGCTTTAGTATCCATAATCGGAGTGAAAAAATTAGGAGCGCATTTCTTTCATCAATTCACTGATATCCATCATTATTTTCTTAGCGATATTATTAGCTGTGGTTTCGGAAGTGCTTTCGGCATAGATGCGAATGATCGGTTCTGTATTGGAAGTACGAAGATGTACCCACTCATTGTCAAATTCAATTTTTAGACCATCTTCCGTATTAATTGGTTGTTTTTTGTACTTGTCCTTGATGCCTTCAAAAATTTTAGCTACTTGGATACCTTCGCTCATTTCTATTTTATTTTTCGACATGAAATAGTCCGGATATCGACGTCGAAGTTCCATCGTTGATTTCCCAAATTGGGCTAGATGAGACAAAAACAATGCGATACCAATCAATGCATCCCGCCCATAATGCAATTCGGGTACAATTACTCCACCATTGCCTTCGCCGCCTATCACGGCATTCACTTCTTTCATTTTGCGTACTACATTCACTTCGCCCACTGCAGAGGCAAAGTACTCACCTCCATGTTTCAATGTGATATCTTTTAAAGCCCGAGTACTAGACATGTTCGATACGGTATTGCCTTTGGTGTGTCCAAGTATATAATCAGCAATGGCCACTAAGGTGTACTCTTCGCCAAACATGGAGCCATCTTCGCATACAAAACACAATCTATCTACATCAGGATCAACTACAATGCCCAGATCAGCATTTTGTTTTTGAACTACCGTAGCGATTTCATTTAGATTTTCAGGTAGCGGTTCAGGATTGTGGTTGAATTTACCATTTACTTCGTCATTAATAACAATGATATTATCTGGTGCCACGCCCAATTGTTGCAAAAGGTAAGGGACAAAAATGGAACCGGTGCTATTGATACCGTCCACAACGATTTTAAAATTTCGCTTGGTGATGATTTCCTTATCGACCAATGGATGAGCAAGAATGGCTTGTGTATGCTTATCCATATAGCTCTCGTCGATGCGAACACTTCCCAGCTTATTTACATCGGCAAAGGTAAACTGAGCCGCATTGCCACGTTGCAGCACTTCTTCACCTTCGGCACCCGAAATAAATTCGCCATGCTGATTGAGCAGTTTAAGGGCATTCCATTCTTTAGGATTGTGGCTGGCAGTGATGATGATACCTCCTCCGGCTTCTTCCATTTTTACAGCCATTTCTACCGTTGGGGTTGTACTTAGTCCTAAGTCGATCACTTCTATACCGAGCGATTGAAGGGTACTGACGACTAAATTACTTACAATAGATCCGCTGATACGGCCATCGCGGCCTATCACCATTTTGGAATTTGTGGTGGTTTCAAGTACCCAACTGCCAAAAGCAGCAGTGTATTTTACGATGTCAATAGGAGTGAGTGCTTCGTCAGCTTTGCCTCCAATAGTGCCTCTGATTCCTGAAATAGATTTGATTAGTGCCAAGTTGATTTTGTTTTTACAGGGTGCAAAATTAAGGTAAAATAGTCATTAATTATTGATTCATTTTCAAGACAGAATATGACAGTTGTTATGTAAAAAAAGGTGCGAATACTATTCGCACCTTTCAGTATTTATT
>DAIUCL010000171.1:0-5446 GCA_036846185.1 Chitinophagaceae bacterium | reverse complement strand
TATGTGGGAAATTGTGTTACTTTGTGTCATAATATGATAGAAAGGGGTATATGTCGAATCTATTAGGAGAATATGAAGTAACGCTGGACACAAAAGGTCGCATTATGCTGCCTGTGGGTTTTAAGCGTCAGCTTTCCGAAAAGGAGAGTGTTCGCTTCGTATTGAGCCGAGGATTTGAGAAATGCTTGACCTTGTATACGGAATCTCAATGGGAGAAAGTATCGACGGTAGTGAAGCGTCTGAACGATTTTAGTCAGAAGGCACGAATGTTCAAGCGTGTGTTTCTGAATGGTGCGACGTTTGTGGAATTGGATGCGGCGGGACGACTTTTGTTGCCTAAGAGTATGCTGGAGCATGCGGGGATTAGGAAGGATGTTGTGTTTTCGGCACAGATGGACAAGGTGGAGATATGGGATGCGGAGCAATTTAGGAAAGAGACACAAATGAGTAGTGAGGATTTGAGTGATTTGGCGAATGAGGTATTGGGGAGTGATTTTCTAAACCCTCAGGAAGGAGCGTAGTATGACGGAGGCACCATTTTATCATGAATCAGTTCTTTTACATGAATGTATAGCAAATCTGGATATCGATCCGGATGGCACTTATCTTGATGCCACATTTGGGGGAGGGGGTCATAGCAAGGCTATCTTGTCGCAGTTGAGTCGTAAAGGTCGTTTGATAGCGTTTGATCAGGATGCAGATGCTAAGATGAATTTGCCTAGTGATGATAGAGTATGCTTTGTGCCGGAGAATTTTCGTTATGCAGATCGCTTTGTGCGCTTGTATGAATGGGGTCCTCTAAATGGTGTATTGGCCGACTTGGGTGTGAGTTCATTTCAGTTTGATACGCCGGAGAAGGGCTTTTCGATTCGTTATGATGCGCCATTGGATATGCGTATGGATAGAAGATCGCCCTCCACAGCGGCAACTGTATTGGCTACATACTCTGAGGCTGCATTGAGAGAGCTGTTTGAGACCTATGGAGAAGTAACCAATGCGAAAGTGTTGGCTTCTAAAATCGTACAGCAACGCTCGGTGAGTTCGATCAAGACGATAGATGAGTTTAAGCAAGTAATCTCAGGATGTGTCTATGGTAATCCTCACAAGTATTTGGCACAAGTGTTTCAGGCATTGCGAATAGAGGTGAACGAGGAGTTAGAGGTGTTGAAAGACTTTTTGCGAAATATTACACCACATCTGGCAAGTGGAGCAAGAATGTGCATCATTACGTTTCACTCTCTGGAGGACAGGCTGGTGAAGCAATGGATGAAGCAAGGATACTTTGAAGAAGAGCAAACAAATCCGTTTGCACAACATCAGACCTCATCGCTAAAGGTGGTACATAAAAAGCCGATAGTAAGTAGTGAAGAAGAGGTGAAGCGTAATCCAAGAGCGAGAAGTGCAAAACTAAGAGTGGCGGTAAAACGATAAGAAACTATACATCAAAAGAATACAACAACTTAATATATACAACCCATAAATTATCCTGAAAGGATGCCAGAAAAAAACAAAAAAGTGTTGTCGAACTTACCTGATTGGAAACTGATGCTTACGGCTATCGGTCATAAGGGTATAGTGAAGAATATGCCTTTTTTATTGTACTGTGCCTTTATGGGTATCATCTACATAAGCATGAATCATTATGCTGAAAATACGATTAGGGATATTAATCGTAAATCGCGTGTGCTGAAGGAAGCCAGATGGAAGTATATTGATTTGCAAACACAAATTATGTTTTTAACGAAAGAAAGTGAGCTGGCTAAGCCTGCTGCTGCCTTGGGATTGGAAAAAACTAAAGTGCCACCACATAAAATAAATATAGTAGTAGAAGGGGAAGATGAAAGTAAGTAAAGACATACGATTTAGAGTATATGTTACCTTCCTATTGATGGTACTGTTTGGCGTTGCTATTATTTACAAGGCCGCTTATGTACAAGCGAAGGAAGGTAGAGAGTTGCTGGCTGATGAATCCAAACTTCATACAAAGCTGGATACGATCTATGCAGAGAGGGGCAATATCTATTCGGAGGATGGTAGTTTGCTGGCAACGACAATACCACAATTTGATTTGCGAATAGATTTTAAAGCAATTAATAAGGATACCTTTTATCATTACTTAGAGTCATTATCGCACGAATTGGCGAATATACTCAAAGACAATAGCAAATCAGAATACAAGCAAGTATTGGCTACTGAATATGAAAAAGGCAGCCGATATTATTTATTGAAGCGAAAGGCAAGTTATGAGCAGTATATAGCGGTACGACAGTTAATGCCATTTAAAAAAGGGCAGAACAAAGGGGGCTTTATTGCGGAGCCCAATAATAAACGTGTAAATCCCTACGGATTGTTGGCGAATAGAGTGATAGGCTTGTGGCGAAAAAATGCACAAAATGTAGGTATCGAACGAGAGTATAATGAGTATTTGAGTGGAAGTAATGGGATGAGATGGTTGCGATGTATATCCGGAGGTGCTTGGGTACCTATTGATGGCTCTGAAGTGGATCCGCAAAATGGAAAAGATGTATTGACTACTATAGATATCAATATACAAGATGTGGCAGAAACAGCCTTATTGCATCAGGTTGAAAAAGAGGAGGCTGAGTTTGGGACGTGCATTGTAATGGAAGTGAAAACAGGAAAGATTAAAGCTATTGCTAATCTGGGTCGTCAGGAAGATGGTACATATTATGAAGATTTCAACTATGCATTGAAATTGATAGAGCCCGGCTCTACCTTCAAATTAGTGTCTTTGATAGCGCTATACAGAGACAAGTTGATTGATATGAACACTAAAGTGAATTGTCAGGGCGGCGCGGCCAGGTTTGGTCCGTATACAATACGGGATAGTCATGCTGGATTAGGAGTATTGTCCATAAAAGATGCTTTTGCGCAGTCGTCAAATGTAGCATTCGCAAAACTGATTCATGAAAACTTTAAAAATAATATTGTCTCTTACTGGAATACGCTGCATGATTTGCATTTGGATCAAAAAACAGGAATAGGACTAGCGGGAGAGAGTAAAGCCAGATTCCCTAAGGATTCTGTTTCCAAAGGTCGATTTGGATTGGCTTTTATGGGTATGGGTTATCAGGCAATGATCACACCGCTTCATACGTGCATGATATACAATATGATCGCAAATAATGGAAAGCTGATGAAGCCCTATTTGGTAAATGGTGTGAAAGAGTATGGGACAGATGTGCTGGTGAATAGTCCGGAGATATTAAAAGATAACATATTAGATTCGGTGTCCTTAGCAGAAATTAAAGAGTGTATGCATCATGTAGTAGAAGGGGGTACCGGTAAGGCACTTCAAAATCCGTATTATAGTATTTGTGGTAAGACAGGCACGGCACAGCTGGCTGATGTAAAAATGAAGAAAAACCCTGATGGAACTGTAACGAAAGAACATATTACCTATAAAGACAGAATGTATCATGGGTCATTTTGTGGATTTTTTCCGAAGGAAGACCCTCAGTATACCATATGTGTAGTGCTAAGAACGAAAAAGGGCTCCAGTAACTACTATGGCGGGCAAATTGCATTGCCGGTATTCAAAGAAGTAGCCAACAGGCTATATGCGATTAAGATGCATCAGCCAAAAGATATTGCAGATAGAGATCAAGTGAATATTCCATTGCAACCCAAAAGCCTGAAAGTAGAGGAGTATAATAAAGTAGCTCTATCTTTAGGATTAAAGCCTATGCAAGCAGAGTCGGGTATGTGGTTTAAGCCATCCTCCGATAGTACTGCCACAAAACTGATTAGTAATGATCTGTATTTGCATAGTAAACTAGTTCCGGATGTAAAAGGGATGAGTATGAGAGATGCAGTGTATACGTTAGAGAGAGCAGGTTTAAAAGTGAAAACAATTGGAAAGGGAAAAGTTGTCGCACAGTCATTGCTCGATGGCATAGAAATAAAAGAAGGTGAACAAATTATTATAACACTGGGTTGAGAACGTTAAAAGACATATTGCCCATTGAAAGTAAATACCAACTATTTGGCACTGAAGATGTCATGGTCAATCGATTATGTATAGATTCTCGCATCGCAGAACAAGGGGATATGTTTATTGCATTGAAGGGAACCAATTCTGATGGCCATTCCTTCATAGAAAAAGTAGTAGCCAAAGGAGTAAAAGTCATAGTATGTGAAGACGTACCGGCTATTCTCAATGCCGATGTTACTTATTTAAAAGTATCAGATTCAGCAAAAGCGGTTGGCGAAATGGCTGCTGCCTTTTATGGATCCATTTCGGAAAAACTAATTATAGTAGGTATAACAGGTACTAATGGTAAGACGACCTGTGCTACTTTATTGTATGATTTATTTAGTGATTTGGGATATCAATGCGGATTGATCTCTACAGTTTGTAACAAGATTGGAAAAAAAGAACTCTCATCAAGCCATACCACACCGGATGTAATACAATTACATGCTCTATTGGCAATGATGTATGATGCAGGATGTACACATGTATTCATGGAGGTTAGTTCTCATGCGATACATCAACAACGTATAGCAGGTGTCAATTTTAGGGGTGCTTGTTTTACAAATATTACGCACGATCATTTGGATTATCATAAAACCTTTGATGAATATATTAGAGTCAAGAAGAGTTATTTTGATCATTTAACTAAAGGAGCATTTGCGCTTGTCAACAGTGATGACAAAAGAGGTTTGGTAATGGTGCAGAATACTAAAGCAAAAGTAAAGACCTATTCGCTTAGAAATATATCAGATTATAAAGGAAAGGTATTGGAGAATCTGCTATCCGGACTAGAGATGAGGATTAACCAGTTTGAAGTCTTTCTTCAAATGATTGGGGAGTTCAATGCTTATAATGTACTATGTGTATACGGTGTTGCCGTAGAATTGGGTGAAAGTCCGGACAAGGTATTACAGGTTCTGAGTATGTTAAAAGGGGCAAAAGGAAGATTTGATTACATTAAGTCTGCTCAAAAAAGTATCATAGCAATCGTGGATTATGCTCATACGCCTGATGCTTTGTTGAATGTGCTCACAACTATAAAAAGTTTGCGTAAGGGTACCGAACAAATAATCACAGTAGTAGGATGTGGTGGAGATAGAGATGCCTTAAAGAGACCTGTAATGGGATTGGTTGCTTGTGAACATAGTGACAAAGTAATTTTTACGTCAGATAATCCTCGAACAGAGTCGCCTGACGTAATCATCAAACAAATGGAAGAAGGCGTAAAGCCTAATCATAAAAAGAAATATCTCTGTATAGTAGATCGAAGAGAAGCGATAAAGACAGCATGCTCATTGGCCGAAAGTAATGATATAGTATTAGTGGCCGGTAAAGGGCATGAGACGTATCAAGAAATTAATGGTGTGAAGTATGCTTTTGATGATAAAGAAATGGTATCTGATTTTTTAAACCTATTAGAAAAATAAAATTATATAATACATGCTATAT
>DAIUCL010000170.1:0-5501 GCA_036846185.1 Chitinophagaceae bacterium | reverse complement strand
GTTCAAACGAGCTTAGCGAAGATTGGACTATTGAATATTTATAATCAGTATAAGTAACTTTAGATGCAAGGATAATCGACCAAAAGGATTAAATACCTTGCACTTTATCAATCCATAATAGAACATAAAGTCTCTAAAATCAATAGTTAAAACGTTAAACAGCAGACCCTATTTATCAGATCAAGTTTTTTCTTTGGAGCGCATCGTCTGGTACTTTTTTCGGTCTTAGTCCTGCTTTACGCACTATAGCCTTGCCGACTATATACAGGGAGTCATAAATAGAATCCGGAGTTGTCGGCAAGGCTATAGTTTGCTGCAATCAGGGCTATATTTCATCTTCATTATCAACATCGACAAAATGAACGCAATTATTATCAGAGATCTTATCAAACTTGAGCGAAAGTATCCATTCAAACTTAGCTAATGCCACCAATGTATTATCCAATGTGACAACTCTAACTTGAATGTGGACTAACGTTTTTTTGTTTTTCATCAAAGTGTTAAATATATCATCAACATTTGTATTGATAAAACGAGCCCTGGTATAAAGAGTTTCTTTGGATAATTTGCAGTATTTAATAGAAGAGCTTCTAACCAGAGGGGTCGTAAGATTTGCTAATTCTTTGAAATGAATACTCAATAGATGTCCTGACGATATTTCGGCAAGAGAATAGGACGCTGAGGCATGTATGAACCCCAGATGGTTGAGAATATGCTGAGAACAAGGCAAGCAGAGTAAAAATTCTGATAGTGGACTTAGAATTATACCCAAATTGCTTGAGTAACTCAAGTGAATGGAGTGCATAGAAGGAATAGTAGGTTAATTACAGAAGAGTAGGTAGAGTGAAAAAACGATTTATTGTCGTTTGAAGTATATTTTATCGTTCAGCAACTCTTGGGTAGCTTGTATAGCAGGATTTGCCATACGCTCATAAAAGCGAGAGATTTCAATTTGTTCTTTATTCTCGTTTATTTCTTCTAAGTTGTCATTTAGGCTACCAAATTCTTCTAGTTTACGATGCAATTCATCTTTGATACGAGTATTAATTTGATTCGCACGTTTGGCAATTATAGCAATTGACTCATACAAGTTGCCTGTTTTTTCCTGAACAGAGGCTAGATCTCGTGCTTCTACAGAAGGATTTGTCGTGTTGATTAATAGTTTTTTATTGTTCATGACTTGTTGAGTTTTTTGATAGCTTGCAAAGATAAAGCATTTATTTTTCTTATTTCTTCCCTATACGGACTTTTAGGAAATTTTTCTTCAAAATCTTTAATATCAGCAACCACTCTGTTGTATCGCTGATCTTGTTTATCTGCGATACTAAATTGGGCATATTTAAAGAAGGACTTAATGACCATAAATTGATAATAGTCGTTGAAATCAGAATCGGGATACTTCCGAATAACATTTTCGAAGGCCACCGCGGCAGCTTTGTATTCTTTGATTTTAAAGTATAATTCAGCGCTATATCGGTCTTTTTGTTCCAATTTTTCTCGTGATTCATCAATCATTTTGTTGGCTTCTTTCAGATGCTTGGATTTTGGATGAGTATTAATAAACATCTGCATTTCGCCAATTGATTTTACGGTATTGCTTTGGTCGAGGGTGTATTTCGGCGATAGTTTGTATAAGCAAAGACTATTGAGGTATTCACACTCTTCGGTTTTGTCTGATTTAGGAAATAAATCGGTGAAGTTTTTAAAATGATAAGAGGCTGCCAGATAGCTTTTGTTGTAATAAAAAGAATAGGCATACCGATAATAGATTTGCTCAAAATTTTTGGTACCTTTAAAAATAGTTAGGAGCTCCTCATAAAGCGTATTAGCTTTGGTGTATTGCTTAGAATCATAAAATTCATTCGCTTTCTTTAGCTTGAGGTCATAATCTTTACTTTTTTGGATAGTTTCAAAACTACTTTTACAAGATTGCAAGCCAATAATTACGAGAAGTAGCAGCGTCGAAATTCGATACATGGTGTGCAAATATAATCCGTATAGTAATTACCGGGTGCAAAGATTTGTTATAAAAAGCCCAATAAGTATACGGAGGAAGTCATCCATGTACTCTATTTTATCAGATAGTGTATTCGAGTCAACCACTTATTAGTGTCTTTTTCAGTCATGGGGTCTGTGATGTATTCTTCGATGGCAGTGGTGAAAGGTTGGTATCCTTTTCGTGCCAAAAAGCTATCCATAGCCATGTACGTAGAATAGGTGTTATCGTAGGAGCCATAGTATTCTACTACAAATTCTTTTTGACTGGCTATGGGGAGTATTTTATATGACGAATGGGTAAGATTAATATTGGACACTGGCACTGCCGCTGCCATTTCGGTTAGTCCGGTTTTTTCATCCCAGCTCCAGTATAATGAGCAAGGTGCTCCTGTCATATTATTTCCGGCTAACTGAGCCAATGATGGAAAATGAGTTGCCAAAAAAGATGCAACATCATTAAATTTTACCTTGGATTTATATGCAAGATAGTTGGTAGCTGGAAATTGAGATTCTGTTACAGTATATCCATTTACCTTTTCGGTATTTTGTTGTAAATACGCTTCCAAATAATTTAGTCCATCTTCAAAATCCTTAATGATCGCGCCTTTCATATTCATGAGCAACATAATGCCTCTGATAACAAATGGAAAAGGTCTTTCATCAGACATGGTCCACGTGATATTGGTGTGGGTGTTACTGATGGGTTTCAAAGTCATGGTGGCTATTGATTTGGATTCCCAGTCTACAAATGAAACATTGTAGACTAATTTTTGTGGATAGGATTCTAGCATTTCTACGCTTCCATTGCCACTCTTCTTAGATTCCCACGAATAAGATGCGCCTTTGCCAGCACTTATTTCATTAAAATTGAGTTTCATCTCGGGGTCTTCTTTAATCCACTTACTCCAGTTGGGCCAGTTTCTAAAATCATTTAGTTGATTGAATATAGCAGATTCGTTGGCTTGGATATCCTTACTAATACTTACATCTAATTTTTTAGGCCCTGCTATACATAGAATGAGATAAATGCCAATAAGAATGGCAAGTGTTACAAGAATTTTTTTGATCATTTTCAGGTTTATTTTTAGCTAAAGTAGAATAATAGCTATAAACTTTCGCAAAATCCATAATATGTTAACATATTTAATTATTATATATTTATAATATATTTTTTAAATCAGCAAGTTTATTGTGTATTGCTGTATTTAATCATTTTTCAGTGTTGTGTATATTGCGAGTGACCCTCAGGTGTATGGAAATTTGTTTTTAGCAAATTGTGTGTTTGATAGGATAGGGTTGTGGATAGAAATTATTTGTAGAAGCATGAATATATCGAGCTAGATCATAATTTATGATATTCATACTTACTTGAGACTTGCGGCAACGATAGGAGTGAAAAGCCCACAGGGGAGCGAGCTAGTGCGGCAGCGAGTGGAGGGGCGGAGGCACGGAGCCACCTCCACGAACATGCCGTACAGCTTGCTCCCCGAGGACTTGAAACGGATAGCGTGTCTGCCGCCCTGAAAATATTCTTACATCCATATTCATGTAGGTTGACTAGCGGATATCTCCCATGAGTTTTTTCATGAGTGGTGTAATAAGTAAGAGGGCTATTCCGGCAATAAGGGCATAATTAGCAAATTCGGCATAGCCTTGGGTATAGGTGAGCATTTTGCTCATTTTATCGGCATTGACATCGGGGGTGATACTTGCTCCAAAAAGCCCCGCAACGTATTGGCCATAAGCGCTGGCTAAAAACCACATCCCCATCATAAACCCTTGTAGCCTAGCGGGGGATAATTTCGTAATAATGGATAGGCCTATGGGAGATAAAAATAGCTCTCCGAGGGTGACGACAAAGTAGGCAAAGGTGAATAAATTGAGTGAGCCCATCCCATCGGTATCGGCTGTAAATCGAATAGCATAGAATAAGTAAAAGGCTGCACCTAAAAACAGAAAACCTAATCCGAACTTGACCACGGTATTAGGTTCAATTCTGCGTTTGGCTAGTTTGATAAATAGGAGTCCTATAAGTGGTGCAAACAGAATGACAAATAGTGCGTTGACGGAATTGTTGATCGCATTGGGGTCTTGTTTCCAAAAGCCAAAGAGGGTGCTCTGAATATTGTCGGCGGCAAAAAGACTCAGTGAGCCTCCAGCTTGTTCGAATATAGCCCAAAATACAATGGAGAAAAAGATGAAAAGCATGGCTGCAAGTAGCTTTTTGTTTTCGTCTGCAGTGTTTTTGGTCATTTCATAAAGTAGATAGACTAAACTAAAGGGGCCTATGATGTACATGAACCAGTCGGTGTACTGAGTATTTTTGACCATGATGCGTATTAATGGAATGGAGGCAAGTGCACCTACATATACTGCATATTCCTGCCATTTTTTGCTGCTTAGGTTATTGATATCGATAGGAGATAAGCCTATAGGCCCTAGGTTGCGTTTGGTATACAAAAAGGTGATTAAGCTGATGGTCATAGCTATGGCTGCTAAGCCAAAAGCTACATTCCATCGAAGTTCTTCGGGGAATAGCCAAGCAAGTGTGCTACCTTTGCCTATTGTTATCACATATCCTCCTAGAAATGCACCAATATTGATACCCGAGTAAAAAAGTAAAAAGCCGGCGTCTCTTCGAGCATCATTGTCTTTGTATAGTTGGCCTACCATGGATGAGATATTAGGTTTGAAAAATCCGGTGCCAATAATATTGAAAGCGATACCCAGGAAAAAGAGATCTTTTGGGTTGATAGCAAGCAGTACGCTACCTATGATCATCATTAAGCCACCCCAAAAAAGTGATTTGCGGAATCCGAGTATTTTGTCGGCAAACAGGCCACCAATGAATGTAAATGAGTATACCCATGCCTGTGTGGCTCCATATTGCAAGTTGGCTTGTTTGGTATCCATAAATAGTTGATATACCATAAAATAGGTGAGCATACCTCTCATACCATAAAAGCAAAATCGCTCCCACATTTCGCTAAAAAATAGCCCCCAAATCTGTTTGGGGTATGCTCCTTTGAAATCTTGAATTTGATCTATAGTTTGATCTTGTTGCATCTGATTACAATTTTGGGTACAATATATAAGTAATTTGCGAAATGCGAGTGAGAATCTGGCTATGCTAGATGTATTTGGGAATCAAACACAGATTTTGTGGTTGATTCAATCCATAAAGGATTTTCTCCTGCTTAATAAGTATTTATGGTTTGTTGTATTCTCACTATGATTCTTATTGCAAAATCTGGTTTTAGGCATAAGAGTAGTTGATACCATAGTATTCTCCTATAGTGTATGGCTACTTTAATGAGTATCTGAGGTGGATCTGTCTGCTCTTTGAGATAATTCTAATTTTATAATTGATATAGTATCTTTGATAGTATTTGAGCTCTTGACTAATAGAGATATGATTACTAAAAGTATTAGTACCGGGAAGAACCTGAAGCCATCTTTGATAACTGAATAAAGCAATATACCCACTAAAAATCCAACTAATA
>DAIUCL010000169.1:0-5562 GCA_036846185.1 Chitinophagaceae bacterium | reverse complement strand
TCGTCGTAACGTACCTAAAAGAGGTACTGGTGCAAAACAATACGTCGCTTCTAACACTCAGTTTAAAACTGCGCAAAGGCATTTTCAATAGAACAAGTAGCTTGTATTTACCGACTGTTTAAAACAGCAAATGAAAGACTGGATGATTGAAAAAAGATACAGTCCTGAGTTAGTATCTGCTCAATGGAAAAAAGAGAATATAAAAGGAGTGAGCCATGAAAGTATGTATAAATTTATATGGCATTGCAAACACTCCAACAAAAGAAAAAACAACGACTTTAAACATCTTCACAAATATCTGAAACATGGTAAACGAAGGCGTAAGCGAGGAAATTATAAGGATACGCGCGGTTTTATACAAGGCAGAATATCTATTGAAAAACGGCCTAAAATAGTAGAAAAACGAGGGCGATTTGGTGATATAGAAGTCGATTTAATCATGGGCAAAAATCATAAATCAGCACTACTTGTTATGGTAGATCGCTCATCTTTACTAACTACAATTGATAAACTAGAAGGCAAGAATGCAGATGCCATTACTAAAAAAATAATACGGCGAATGAAGAAAATGCCTCCAATAAAAACCATGACTTTTGATAATGACCAAGCATTTTGCCAACATAAAAAAATATCAAAAGAATTGAATATTAATACCTATTTCACACGACCCTATACTTCACAAGACAAAGGCACAATAGAAAACAGAAATGGTATAATAAGGCAATTCTTTCCTAAAAAAACTGATTTCAATTGCATTGATAGTAAAGAAATTAAAAGAGTAGAAAAACTACTCAACAATAGACCTGTTAGAAAATTTGGTTATTTAAAACCAAATGAAGTATTTTTACGACTTACAGGTATTTTGCCCCTGAGTGGTAAAAAATACATGGTAGTATTTGCTACCCTCTCAGACCCTATGATGGATGCCTGGTACAGAGCAACTAACAATGACAGTGCATTCTTCGATTTGCTGTGGTATGCCCTTGTGGACATGGAAGCCAATGGGGGCTTGGGCAAAGTAGAAAAGAGTCGTCAGCCAATTATAGAAAATGGCTATATGGGGCTAACTAATATGATGGCTTGTCGTCATGCCAATGGGCGAGACTGGTGGTTGCTCAAAAGAGAGCATTATCACAATAGTTTTTATACTTTTCTAATCACTTCTGAGGGCGAGGTGAGGGATTATGGTATTCAATGGTTTCCCCTGATTGCCAAAAGATTTGACTGGGATACGGATGGTCAGTGTATGTTCAATGCGGATGGGAGTAAATTTGTAACGGCGGTAGGTCATCGCTCTACCTTGAACATGTTTGATTTTGATCGATGTACGGGACGGCTGAGTAATCAACAAATCATCCATGTGCCGGAGCACGGCATACATAACCCTTATGATACTACTGCAGGCAATGAATGGTATAGCACAGTAGGCGTATGTTTTTCGCCCAATGGTCGTTTTTTGTACGTGTCGGGTCGCTTCAATGTGCAGCAGTACGACCTGTGGGATAGCGACAGCGCTACGGCTTGGTATCATGTAGCCAAGTTGGATACTACGTGGGAGGCTTTTCAAGGCTATAGCAATATCTATCCAGCCCCCAATGGCAAGCTCTATGTGGGCAATTGGCATGGGCTGAGCAAGCAAATGAGCCGTATAGACCACCCCAATGCTAAGGGGGCAGCCTGCGGCTTTTGCCCCCGCTGTGAGCGGTTTGATTTAATATGGGGTGGGATTCATTCCCCTCCCTGTATGCCCAATTACCGCTTGGGCCCCTTGCCGGGCAGCCCCTGCGATACCTTGCATCCGCCACCGCCGCATGCGGTGGCGGTAGAGGCTATAGTACCCAATGCCTTCTCGCCCAATGGGGATGGGCGTAATGATACGTGGCACATCCTCAATGTAGCGGCACTACAAGCCGCAGGCATACAGTTTATGGGCGTGTCGGTGTATAATCGCTGGGGCAATGAGGTATTCAATAGCACGGATATAAGTTTTCGCTGGGATGCAGCAGGCTGGGCAAGTGATACCTATCACTACTACCTACGCTATCGCACGCCACAAGGGGAGCAGAAGATACAGAAGGGGAGTGTGGTGGTGGTGCGATGATAGAAATAGGTAGCCAAAGCCTGTGGGTATCATGGCTGTTCTACTCCGCTCAGATCTATTCCAGACACTGAGCCCTAGCCGTGACTGTAGTGATATAGCCACTGTAGCAAGGCCCTTGCCGCGGAGCCTCAGTGGCTATACAAGCGTAAGGCACGACGATAGCCTCACAGTGTGGAAGAAGATGAGCTCCAAAAAATATTGCCACTCTTTTGCTCATTCATTCTACTTTGCTGTAGTATCTTCACCTTATGGAAAGGATGTACAAACATTTTTTGGTAGATATCCATCAGCGCGCCATTCGTCCTGTGGCAATTCAGGTAAGAGACAAACGCATCGTATCTATAGATCCTTGTGATCCAATGGAGTGCAAGCATTATGCACTGCCAGGGCTGGTCGATGCGCATGTGCATATCGAAAGTTCTATGATGCTACCTACAGAGTTTGCAAGGCTTGCAGTAAGGCATGGTACGGTGGCTACAGTGAGTGATCCTCACGAGATAGCCAATGTGTGTGGTTTGTATGGGGTGCATTACATGATTCAAAATGCACGTAAAACGGCATTGAAAATACATTTTGGCGCTCCCTCTTGTGTGCCTGCTACTTCATTCGAGACGGCAGGAGCAGTACTGGGGCCGGATGAAGTTGCGGAGCTGCTGGCTTCAGACGATATATTCTATCTGAGCGAAATGATGAATTATCCCGGGGTACTTTATGGTGATGCCGATGTGATGAAAAAAATAGCCAGTGCCAAAGCATCCGGAAAGCCTGTGGATGGCCATGCTCCCGGGCTTCGTGGTGAAGATATACTTCGCTATGTCGCAGCGGGTATCAGTACAGATCATGAGTGTACTACTTATGAAGAAGCCGTAGAGAAGTGTGAAGCAGGTATGTATATCCTAATCCGCGAGGGAAGTGCCGCAAAAAATTTTGACGCCTTGATATCACTTATGGAGAAGTACCCGGAGCGAATTATGTTCTGCTGCGACGACAAGCATCCTGATGAACTGCTCATGCATCATATCAATCATCATGTGAAGAGAGCACTTGCATTAGGCTATAATTTGTATGATGTGCTTCGTTCGGCTTGCTTACATCCCGTGCAGCATTATCAGTTGCCCGTAGGGCTTCTGAGAGTGGGCGACTGGGCCGATTTTATAGTGGTCGATGATCTTAGTGCGCACGCATTCCATGTACAAGCTACCTATATCAATGGCGAATGTGTCTATGATGGAGCGTGTAAGTTAGAAAGCGTGCCTGAAGAACCTATCAATCAGTTTTCTTGCAATAAGACTCACGTTGATGATTTCAGGATAGTGGCCTCTACGAGCAGCGACACCATACGAGTGATACGAGCTTTGGAGTCGCAGTTGCTCACCGAAACAAAACTACTAAAACCCAAGTGCAAGCAAGGTTTTGTAGTCAGCGATATAGATAGAGATTTATTGATGCTATCGGTAGTGAATCGATACCATGCTGCCAAGCCAGCCATGGCCATGATACAAGGTATAGGGCTCAAGCAAGGAGCTATCGCATCTACAGTAGCGCACGACTCGCACAATATCATTGCCGTAGGTGTAGATGAAAATGCTATAGCTGCTGTGGTAAATGCATTGATAGAAACGAAGGGAGGAATAGCTGTATCGAATGATAGCGGTATACATGTAATGCCATTGCCGGTAGCCGGTATTATGAGTCATGTCCCTGCTGAGCAAATCGCTACAGAGTATGCTCGACTTGATACTGAAGCAAAGCGTTGTGGTTCACCCTTACAAGCTCCATTTATGACCCTGTCATTTATGGCTCTATTGGTAATTCCCGAATTGAAATTATCCGACAAAGGATTATTTTCGGCCAAAGAATTTAACTTTACCACTCTGTATGAAACAACATAATCTGAAATCTGTATTATCCTACATTATAGTTGCAACTCTCATTTTTATAAGTTTAGATGCAGTCGCACAATGGCCCGATACAGATATCTACCTCTTTGAAATCCGAAAGTCAAAAAAAGGCTACACACTGGAGAATAAACAAAAAATAAACGCTCGTGCCGGGTATAATAATCAACCTTATTTCACACCCGATAACAGATATCTTTATTATGTGGCTTCAATAGATACGACCAATACAGAGATCTATCGATATGATATCGAGAGGAAAAAAAACAAACGACTTACCAGGACAAAGGAATGTGAGTATTCTCCTAAATTGACACCCGATCTGGAGCATCTCTCTTGTGTGCGTGTTGAGCGCGACAAAGTAACGCAGCGATTGTACACTTATACCCTTAAAGGTAAAAAACCTAAAATGGTGGAGCCTGAGCTCAAAAACATTGGATACTATGACTGGATATTGCCGCATGAATTTTTGTCTTTTGAATTGCCCGAACCCTTTCAGCTGACCAGGCATAATATCATTACAAAAAGAGTGGATACTATCGCCACACATGTAGGTCGAAATTTTTATGCGCAAAGAGCCAAAGGCAAAATATGGTATGTCGATAAACAGGATAGTACGAAATGGTATATTCGAAGTGTCAATATGCAATCCATTACTAAAAAATCGACCATGACTAGCGATATTTTAACGATAGAAACCCTACCGAACGAAGAAGATTATACGATAATGATGGATGGCTCTATTCTCATGGGGCATGAGGGAATATTGTATCGCAAACCAAATCCAACCAAATTTCCCGATGCAAGCTGGGAACCACTAGCCGACTTGAAGCCTCTGGGAATTGAACGATTTTATCGACTGGCTATTTCTGCATCCAATATGCAAATTGCCATCGTGGCTTACAAAGGAAAAAAACCATAATCTGACCACATTGAGTAATAGTTCTATACAACAATATGAAATCAATCAATGAAAAATTGCCGGATGTCGGCACTACCATTTTCTCTGTCATGAGTGCGCTGGCTCAAGAGCACAAGGCAATCAATTTATCACAAGGTTTTCCGGATTATCCTGTAGACTCTACCTTGATGCAGGCAGTAGTCGATGCCATGCAAAATGGCTATAATCAATATGCACCTATGCCGGGTATGCCGGCACTCAGAAATGTACTAGCAAAAAAAATAAATAAATGCTATGAAGTGAACATTGATGCCGATACGCAAGTGACCATAACACCTGGTGCTACATATGCAATCTACATGTCGTTGGCTACCATACTCGAGCCCGACGATGAAGTGATTATATTGGAGCCTGCTTATGACAGCTATATTCCTAATGTAAAAATGCTAGGTGCTATACCGGTGTGTATCGCTTTGGAGTCGCCTCATTATAGCATCAATTGGCAAGCGGTTTCGAAAGCCATTTCAATACGAACCAAAGCAATCATTATCAATACGCCTCACAATCCTACCGGTTATGTATGGACAAAAGAGGATATGGATACACTTCGAGACTTGGTATTGAAACATGATTTGTATATTGTCAGTGATGAAGTGTATGAG
>DAIUCL010000168.1:0-5564 GCA_036846185.1 Chitinophagaceae bacterium | reverse complement strand
CATCTTTTTTTTGCAATACTACAATAAAAAAGATGTGGGTACACGGTAGGATCGCAGCGGATATCCTTTGTGCCATGGAGGGGCATGTGGGTGGGGCTATGGCAGAAAGATAGGAGTGAAGAGCGAGTACACTGCTGAGGGGTGTAGCGGCGATGCGCTCCAAAAAAAATACCGAAATACAGCGGGCAGTACGTGTATTTCGGTATGGTGGTGTGGAGCCGAGGGGAGTCGAACCCCTGTCCAAACATATTCTGCAAAAGCTTTCTACATGTTTATTTCTGCATTGTGTGTCGGGAATAGACCGGGGCAAAACGAACCAAACTATTCCTTAGCTGTATAAATCTTTATCGCAGGTCACAGCCTTCGTGCGATGCAGTTTCTGTTCTCTATTGAAGGCGGCACAACGTGGCTCAGAAACCTACCCGAAATGTGCGGCCTGTTAATGGGTGCTAAAAATTAAGCAGCCATTGCGAAAGAAGTTTCGCCATTTGAGTTTTGAATATTCAGATTAGCGTGCTAATTATCCAACGCACGACATGCTTACACTCTCAAAGACCTATGCTGTCAAAACCGGGCGGCCCCGATATTTATTGTTGCAAATTTACGTTTTTTTTTTCGGAATATTGCTGTATGGAATTTCGTATTGCACCGATGGTGATTGCTGTGTTGAATGTTTTATTTATAACTTTTGCTCATCCGGAGATCAATTCGTGGATACCACTCAGGAGTTTGGCTGATTATAGCAAAACCTTATTGCCATTTTCTATATTACTACTTTTATCATTGGGAGCGTTTTTCAGACACAGTTATTATTCTTTGCGTTTCAAATTTATTTTTTGGGCTTTGCAGGTATTGGGTGTGTTGATGGCCGTGTATTATGTAGTGAGTATACAAGCGCAGCATATCTGATACTAGGGATCTATATCGATGGTGATTCGGAGTGAGCTGAATTTTTTGCCGGAGCAGAGTATGGCTATTTGTCGTTGTAGTTCTGCTTTGAACTGTTGTATATGCTGTGTATCTCTGTGAAGTTTGAGGAGTACTTCTTGGAGATACATATTGCGGAGCCGGGCTATGGGGGGCTCTGCGGGACCGAACAGTACTATTTGTGGGTATTGTTGAAATAATTTGCACAGTTCTATGGCTCCTTCTTGGCAGGTAGTTTGTACTTTGTGTCGGAAGGTAATACGAATAAGTCGGGTATGGGGTGGATATAAAAATTCCAGACGATGGAGCATTTCATTTTCAAAAAATGATTCATAATCATGTTTTATTACTTTTTGCAGTATGGGATGTTCTGGTTTGTAGGTTTGTATCAGTACTTTTCCGGGAATATTTCGGCGGCCTGCTCTACCTGCTACTTGCTCGAGGAGTTGAAATACTCTCTCGTTGACACGAAAGTCGGGGGCGGAGAGGAGGTTATCGGCATTCAATACACCTACGAGATGTACATGTTCGAAGTCGAGTCCTTTTACGATCATTTGTGTGCCTACTAAGATATCTATTTGTCCTTTTTCGAATTGGCGTACGATTTCTTGGTATTTATTTTTGATACGAAGGGCATCCCAGTCGAATCGTTGTACACGGGCATGGGGTATGAGTTGTTTGATATCGTCTTCTACCTTTTCGGTACCGAAGCTTTTGGTGGTGAGTTTGTTGCTACCACAGGCTGCGCATATTCTGATATAATTTTGTTTGTGTCCGCAATAGTGGCAATGCATTTTGTCGCCATATTTGTGGTAGGTGAGTGCTACGTCACAATTTTTGCATTGGGGTACCCACCCGCACATCGTACAGATGCAGAAGGGAGAGTATCCTCTACGATTTTGAAATAGGATGACTTGTTTTTTTTGCTGCAAGGTTTCCACGATTGCATCGAGTAGCTGTGTAGTAAATATTCCTTTGACTTTTTTTTCGGCGATTGCTTTTTTGATATCTATACATTCTACCTGGGGTAGTATAGATGTACCATATCGTTCGTTGAGTGTGACGAGGGTATATTTTTTTTGCTTGGCATTTTGGTAAGATTCCATAGAGGGGGTAGCACTACCGAGTATACACTGTGCCTTATGTATCTGTGCCAGTACCAGAGCGGCATCGCGGGCATGATAGCGAGGGGCGGGTTCATGCTGCTTGTAGGAGGAGTCGTGCTCTTCGTCTACGATGATGAGTCCTAGTTGGCGAAAGGGTAAAAATAAAGCGGATCGTGCGCCAAGTACTACTTGTAATTGTCCGGTTCGGATTTTGTGCCAAACTTCTACCCGCTCATTATTGCTAAATCGTGAATGATAGATGCCTACTTTGTCGCCAAATACGGATCGCAACTTACGAATCATCTGAGCGGTGAGTGCTATCTCTGGCAAGAGATACAAAGCTTGCTGACCTTTATCGATACACTCCTGTATGGCGTTGAAGTACAGCAAGGTTTTACCGCTGCCGGTTATTCCTTTGAGCAATACCGGTTTTTGTAAAGCAAAGGATTCTTGTATTTGCCGGTACGCTTTGAGCTGAAGATCGCTGAGTGTGTATGTTAGCGGCTCGCCATCGTATCGGTATTGCATGCGATCTACGGCCCAGCGTTCTACTCGAAATATGGCTTTATCTACTAGTGCTTTGAGTTGAGCACCGGTAGCATCGGCACGCTTCAGTAGTTCTTTTTGCATTACGGCTTCTTCTGTCTGTTGTAGATGCAGGTAAGCGAGTAAGATATTTAATTGTTTGGGCGCTTTCTCTAGTTGCTTGATGAGTTCTTTTTGTAATTCGGGCTGTTGATATTCATATTGAAGAAAGACATAATTCTCCCATTTGGGTGTGTAGGCATCGTCCATATTTTCGTATACATAGATGAGCCCTTTTTGCAGCAGCGACATCACGACTTTCCATACGGAATTTGTTTGTATTATTTTCTCTGCCTCGGCCAGGGTGATATCTTGCGTATGTGCTGCCACTTTATCTTTATTGCTTTACTTTTTTTGAAACATAGGATTATGGACTGACAAAATAGATACCAATATTGGCATACGGCGAGTTGCCCCAGCCATTGATATATATTTCATTTTTCTCTTGTCCGTCATAGCGATCTACGATATTGAATCGGCCATTGATACGATAGCCTGCTTGTGCACTGAGCCAAAAGAATCCTTTCAGTCTTTTTTCCCATTGTAGGCGGGGCTTTATTTCGCCACGTTGTAAAAATACCGTTCTATCCACCCAGCCACCTATACCCGGTACCTGATAGCTCGTCTGAAACTGTCCTCCTTCAAGTTCGAAGCCTGCGAGCAGCATACTATTGGTGGAGAAATTGTAACGGACAAAACCGCGTGCGGGCAGGAGTGCTTCTACACCCCAGTGGTCATTGAACGTTTGGTTATAAAGCATCACAGGTACAATGAGAGGCCTACCCAGCCTATAGGTGCGCGAGGCCCCGATAGCCATCATTCGGTAGTCTCCTTTTTTCCACCCATAGAGTATACTACCATATGCTGTGATAGAGCTACTCTTGAAAGCGAAACCATTTTGTGCTTGTACATGAGCGGCATCGGTGTTGAGCTGTGCTATCAGGAAGTGTTTTTGGTCGAGGGGTTTGAAGGCCGTTGCGTACAGGCCAATTACCTCCATACGACCCTCATATATCTTATCCATTATTCCGGCGTGATGTAGATTTCGATGATTTATCATGGGGGTACTAGCCCAGTAGTTGGCACCTACATTGAGAATAAAATTATTTTTACTTATTGGCAGAAAACTCACCAATGCTCTCAGCCCTCCCATGCCATTCATTTTTTGTTCGCTTGGGGGTTTGGTATTTTCTTTATTACTAAAAGGCAAGGTATATTCGTATGCTATACCTATGAGTTTTGTTGGGGTTTGATTGAGTACCTTTTGGGTACAATATTTTTTCACCGTTGAGCCATCTTCAAAATCGTCGGGATTGAAGGGTTCTTCTTGAGCGGTGAGAGAGATAGAGAACAACAAGGTGGTGATGATCAAACTTATTTTTTTCATTTCTGTGTTGTATAATGCTGCTCAAAAGTATACTTTGTTGGTCATATCACATACGAGAATGGTATATAATAATTATTATGGATATTGGGCGTACCCCCAAGGGGTCGGGCTATTCGCTACTACTCCTCGCTCGTGCCTCGCTGTGGGGTATCCGCTACTATCCCTCACGCAGTATATTGTGTGGTCGATACGTGTGTATGTAATGATTTTGAATAGGCTATTCGTATTCTATCATTAGCAATACAGGATTTTGTGCCTGGTAATATAATTCGTCATACCAATTTGCACAATCGTTGTTGAATACTATGATAAAGCTTTGTTTAGCGTATGTATTTGATAATAATAGCATCATCAAAAAAAAATATGGTTTTATGATGGTGCCTATTCAGTTATTATTTTTAGGTTTACCGTGTATGAAACCCAACCCCTAATTGTAACATTTCTTATTCAATATTATTTTATTGCTGCTAGGTGAGAAAATAATGCATTTTCCACTATTGGTTAAGCATGGGGTTTCATTACTAAAAGCTGTTTCAATAACTCTATTTAATTCAACTTTATTCCCCGATTCCGAAAAAGATAGTAAATAATAATACTTATCTAAATGATAAAGAACAGTAAATATTTTACTGTTTTCATCATATGCAATATCCCAAATACAGAATGGCAAAAATGATGATGAATTTTTCACTACAGCTATCTTTTTATTTACTTCATCACTAAAAGGTATCTGTATCGATTTATTGCCAGACAAGTTGTAAATTATATCTGAAAAGGGGAGTGTAAAGAACTCTTTATGCTTTATGAGTTTAAAGTTAAAATATGCAATATCATTCGTAATATAACTAGGCGGAAATGTGATATCACTCATTTTTCGAAAAAAATATGTTTCTTTATTATCTTTTATAAAACATCCCAAAATTTTTGTGTCTTTATTATTTGATAGTGGCTCAAATGAAAGCATATACAATGTATCTTTCTTTACCAAAAAATCATATTCTGAAAACATTACATTCTGCATGAAAGTGGTGGTATTAACCATCGCTATTTTATTTTTTTCTTGATGATAGGATACTAAAAATAGTTTCTTTTTCACTGTAGTGTCATTATTGTATTGCGGTACTATATCATAAATAATGAGCATTAAATGTAACAAAGAATCCTCATTATACATACCTGTCCAGCTTGGTCTAATATCTGGGTGTAGATCACAAGCATTCTTATACATTTTATACTTTGTTTCATATTCTTCCTTATGCATAATTTTAAAAGCATCTTTTATCACTTCCTCTTCGTTTGCAATTATTTGCTTTAATTTTCCTTCTTTTTCATTGATCAAAAAGTATTTATTGGCAATGTTATTATTCAATACTAGTCCTACGTTTGTATTTCTTAATTCGTACATACCCGGTAATTTTCCTTCGTATACTTTTTTTTCAGTTATTGTGCTAGTTGTCTTGGGGTTCAGTAATAATTCATACTGCTCTATTGCAATGTTTTTTAATACAAAATTTTCCTGAATTTTGTCAGATTGATATATACATTCTGAATATTCATAC
>DAIUCL010000167.1:0-5585 GCA_036846185.1 Chitinophagaceae bacterium | reverse complement strand
ATTTATCAGTTAGTTTTAAAATTATTTTTGTTTTAATTTAGATCCATTGCTTCTGACAATAATTAATTTGTCAGACCCTTTTTTCTTACGTGTTTTTTCACCTTTTGCATACTTACCGGTACGAGAACGTGGGTGACCGCCAGAAGAGCGACCTTCACCACCACCCATCGGGTGATCTACAGGGTTCATTGCAACACCTCTATTTCGAGGGCGAATTCCTTTCCAGCGATTACGGCCGGCCTTACCCATTGTTTCCAACTGGTGATCTGAATTGGATACAGATCCTACAGTTGCCCAACAGTCGATCAATACTTTACGCAATTCACCGGAAGGCATTTTAAGTACAGCGTATTTTTCTTCTTTCGCATTCAACTGAGCGGAGGCACCAGCGCTACGTGCTATTTTTCCACCCTGACCAGGTTGCATTTCAATGTTGTGTACAATAGTACCCAGTGGCATATTTTTTAGCGGCAAACAGTTCCCCAATTCCGGTGCTGCAGTTTCGCTACTTAAAACAGTCATACCTACTTGTAGACCTTGTGGAGAAACGATGTATCGTTTTTCTCCGTCTGCGTAGTTGAGCAATGCGATAAATGCAGTACGATTAGGATCATATTCAATACTCTTTACCGTTGAAGGGATATTTTTCTTGTCACGTTTGAAATCGATGAGACGATACATTTTTTTGTTACCACCTCCGATATATCTCATAGAACGACGTCCTTGTGCATTACGACCACCTGTTTTGTGAAGAGGTTCGAGTAATGTCTTTTCGGGTACATTGGTAGTAATTTCAGCATAGGCGTTACCTATTCTCCATCGAGTACCTGCTGTGACCGGTTTGTATTTTTTTAATGCCATTTTCTTTGTTTATTAAAATGCGTATAAATCTATTGTGTCTCCTTCTGCAACTGTAACTGTTGCTTTTTTGTAGCCTGACTTACGTCCGGTGTAGATACCTGCTTTGGTCATACGAGTAATCGCTTTAGCTGGTACAACTGATGTATTGACATCATCTACACGAACATTGTAAAATTCTTCTACGGCTTTTTTGATTTCCAATTTATTGGCTCGTTTGTCAACGATAAAACCGTAACGATTGAATTTTTCCGTTTGTTTGTTGACTTTTTCAGTCACAATTGGTTTTTTTATTACTTCAGACAATTTCATGTTTTACTACTTTAAGTGTTAAGCTTCTGTTTCTGTTTCTGTTTCCGCAAATTGCTTTACAACAGATTCGGTCAACAAAAGAGTTGTTGCATTCACCACATCATATGTGTTAGCGCTGTGAAAAACGTTTGTTTTGATACGAGGCATATTGCGAGTGCTCAAAAATACACCATCATTGAAGTCGGGTAACAAGAACAAGGTTTTTTTACCTTTCAAGTTCAAGTTATTCAAAATTTGTGAAAACTCTTTTGTCTTAGGAGTTTCCATTTCTATATCTTCTACAACGATAATGCTGTTTGCTTTTGCTTTGTGTGATAGTGCTGAGTAGAAGGCAAGATTTTTCACTTGTTTATTCAACTTGAAAGCATAATCACGAGGTTTTGGCCCAAATATGGTACCACCACCTTTGTACAATGGATTACGTATATTACCCTTACGTGCTCCTCCTGTACCTTTTTGTCGGTGAAGCTTGCGTGAAGCACCATGTACTTCTGCACGCGTTTTAACTTTGTGGGTACCTTGACGCTGTGAAGCTAAATATTGCTTAACTGCCAAATATATCAAATGATCGTTGGGCTCTATACCGAAGAATTCACTTGGTAATTCCACCTGGCGACCTGTTGCTTGTCCGTTTTTATTTAATACATCTACTTGCATACTTCTAACTTACTTTTGGATTAATACTATTGAACCGTTGTGACCTGGTACAGAACCACTCACTAGAATGTAATTCTTTTCAGGAAATACTTTAAGAACCTTGAGGGCTTTTACCTTGACACGGGTATTACCCATTTGACCTGCCATGCGCATCCCTTTGAATACTCGTGATGGATAGGAGGATCCGCCTACAGAACCAGGCGCACGCTGACGATCGTGCTGACCGTGTGAAGCTTCACCCACCCCAGCAAAACCATGACGCTTTACAACCCCTTGGAATCCTTTACCTTTGCTAGTGCCGATAACATCCACAGAATCGCCCTCCGCAAAAATCTCACAAGTGATTTCTTCACCAAGATTTTTTTGAAGGGTGCAGTTTCTCATTTCTTTTACGATAGCTTTGGCGCTAGTTTGTGCCTTGGCAAAATGCGAAATCATAGCCTTATTGCTATTTTTCTCTTTTTTATCGCCATAAGATATCTGTAAGGCGTTGTAACCATCAGTAGCTTCAGTCTTCACTTGTGTAACAACACAAGGACCTGCCTCTATGATAGTACAAGGAGTCTGCTTGCCATTAGCTTCGAAAATGCTGGTCATACCAACTTTTTTTCCTATAATTCCTTTCATTCTCTTTTTATTTTTTAGTCAGCGCCCGCCTCAGCGGGATGACATTGGTCTATATGTAAAATATTAGTTATAATTAATTATCAAGCCTTGATTTCAACTTCAACACCTGATGGCAAATCCAACTTCGACAAAGCATCAACCGTTTTGGAACTTGATGTATAAATATCCATCAAACGTTTGTGAGTACACAATTGAAACTGCTCACGAGACTTCTTGTTCACAAATGGTGAACGCAATACAGTGAAGATTTTTTTCTCAGTTGGCAACGGCATAGGCCCTGTTACAACAGCACCTGTACTGCGAACTGTTTTGGCAATTTTCTCTGCCGATTTGTCCACCAAGTTGTGGTCGTAAGATTTGAGTTTTATTCTGATTCTTTGTGACATAAGTATAGTCCCTCTGAAAAATTTGGGAGTGCAAAGGTATATCGTCAATTTTTATCTGCCAACTTTTTTCTCCTTTTTTATTACAAATCATCCAATTTTTCTTGATTTATAGTAAGTTTTTTGTTAATCCTCTCGCTCTGGCCACGTTTTTTACTCAATTATACTGCAAAATATCATTTTATGCTACTTTGCGGCAACGATTGCAACGGAAAGCATTTGGAGTGAGTAAGGATTTTTTCAAGTAGAAAAAGAGCGACCTCCGGAAGCTCCTTTTTATACGTAGAAAAAACCGCACTCTCTACAAATCTTGAAGTGAAAAGCGTGTTTGCCGCCATAATAACTTCTTGAATGTATAAACGAATCATATATTTTTCCTTACTTTAACAATATCAAACAATCTAGTATATATTGCTCGATTATCTTTGACAAAAAATTTTAATACATGAAAAAAGTCCTATTTTCACTTACTCTATTCACTGCTATTGGCTTAATGAGCTCGTGCACTCAGCCTACTGTCGATACCGCTAGCCTACAAGCTAAAGTAGACGAATTGGCTGCTCAAAAGATCGAAGCCCTCAACGCTCAAGCAACACAAGAATGCGAAACCCGCATGGCTACCGAAGTAAAGGCCCTCGCAGACTCTATGGTACAAGCAGCTATGACAGCCAACGCTGCACAATAAAAATTTTAAATTCCTAAAACTAAAAAAATGAAATTAATCCAATATACTTTCGCAACACTGGCAATAGCCGCAACCTTCGCAGCATGTAACAATGCTCCTCAAGCTCCATCTCAAGCTGAAATCGACGCTCAAGTAGACCAAAAAGTAAACGCTGTTCGTGAACAACTCAAACAAGAATGTGATACACGTGTCACCTCAGCCGCTCAATTGATAAAAGATAGCGTATTAGTCGCTAAAAGCAAACAAAAACCTGCTCCAACTCCGACTGCTGCGCCTTCAAAACCCCAAACACCTACTACCACCAAGCCCAGCACGCCCTCTACGCCTACTAAGCAAAACCCTGAACCTCCTGCCAAAGAACCTGTAAAACAAGGCGGTTTGAAAGGTCTTAGCGACCAAAGCAAACAAGAGCAAGGAAGCGGCAAAGGACTCAAAGGACTGAGCGATCAAGAAAAAGCAAAAGAAGCTGAAGGCACTAAAAAAGGCGGCCTGAAAGGACTTAGCGACCAAAACAAATAAGCTATCACCTCTTATCCTATTTTAAGACTGACGGAATGTCGGTCTTTTTTTATTTTTGGGGCTATCACCTCATTACATCTCTCTACACACATCCGTCCTCTACAGGGTACCGTCGCTACCCTGCAAGGGTGCGACCTGCTCGTGCCTCGCAGCCTTTCGAGCACGGCAGCCTCCCAGCTCCGATACTTTCATCATCCGACTTTGCGACTTAAGACCTATAAAAGATTCTATTAGGTACTACGATTAAGAATTTGATATATTTCGGATGATTACTTTCTATATCAATCCTTCTGCGTATTTTTATTCTATATATTTGCACTATGAAGTATCTCACTTACACTGCTATAATCAGTTTAATAGCTTTTTTCACTATTTCTTGCAAGACACCTAAAGAAAATTGTGCATCTCCCACTACTAAAGCTCCTGATACGGAAATTACCACACTAGACCAATACATCACCTCAAACTCTATCGTAGCCAGTAAAGATGACAGAGGATTCTACTACATCATCGACAATGCAGGTGACGGACCCAAACCCACTGTATGCAGTACCGTACAAGTAAAATATACCGGAAAACTAACAAATGGGGTAACATTTGATCAATCCAATGGGGCTACTTTTCAGCTTTCTAACCTTATTGTAGGATGGCAACAAGGAATACCACTGATAGCTAAAGGCGGCAAAATCACTCTCATATTGCCTCCAAGCCTTGGATATGGCAACAATGCGGTAGGAAATATTCCTGCCAATTCGATCTTGATATTTATTATCGAACTAATTTAGCATTTTATAAAACTCTAATAGAGTAGCCTGACTTATCATGTCAATGTTGCACATTTATTTTTTGTGAAATAGTTGTCTTTTCATAATCAGTCAACTCTGCCACATAGATTCCCTCCGATAAACTTTCTAGCAGTATGGTCAATACCGTAGATGAGTAGGCAGCCTCCACTTGAAAATCGTTAGCAACTATGCACTGCCCCAGCATATTGTAAAGTTTGAAATGGTAGCTACCGCTACTGCCGGGTTCTAACTCTATCATCAACCTATCCTTAGCCGGAATTGGGTAAAAAGTAGCCGCTTTCGCCGACTGAGTTGAAGTAATAATTTCTTCTTTGTGATCTTGGCTACTTAGAAGTACAGTTAGGTTATAACAGGAATTTGCATTGTACTTTCCATTGTATCCATTTACTCTCACATAGTAGGATCCAGGATTAGTAGCATTGTTGAAAATACACACTTCAGGACTCAAACGTGCATTTTGAGAACTTGCCAGCAAGATACCATTTGCATTATAAAGCCTCAAATCATAATCTTCTGGCACATTACTCATCTCAACCTTCACTTTAGGTGTATTCCCACTAGTACTAAACGAAAAATAATCTTCATCTCCACCACTGTCTATCATCGAAGCTACCAACGTAAACGGAGAAATAGCCACCGATTGCTGAGGATTATCATTTGGCTCATAAGAATTAGTACATGCAGGTAAAGGCTGACTAGTAGTGTTGAATACCATTTCATTACTGAAATCACTCACAC
>DAIUCL010000166.1:0-5623 GCA_036846185.1 Chitinophagaceae bacterium | reverse complement strand
TATCATGTATAATTTAGTTAAAGACTAAGTATAAGGGGTAAAAGATAATTGGCAGATAAAAAACCACCAATCATGAAGCAAATTGTAGCGACTAATGAGGGCCACTGAAGTGAAGACAATCCCATTATGGCATGACCACTGGTACACCCTCCGGCATATCTGGTACCAAAACCTACTATAAATCCACCTACCACAATCATTATGATGCCTTTTAAGGTGAATACATTGGACCAGTTAAAAATTTCTGCCGGTACAAGACCTTCTGTATTGGTAATATTGTACGACTGCAACTCTTGCAGTAAATTTTCGTTGACAACTATTGGATTTGGATTCTGCAGTAAATAGGCTGCTATCATACCTCCTATCAAGATGCCCATCACAAAAAATAGATTCCATATTTCCTTTTTCCAATCATACTTGAAAAAAGATATGTTTGAAGGCAAACACGCAGCACATATATGCCTCATCGAAGAGCTAATCCCAAACGTTTTGTTGCCAATAATCAATAAGGTAGGTACCGTAAGACCTATAAGTGGGCCTACTACATACCAAGGCCATGGCTTTGAAAGTAATTCAATCATACAATTTAATTTACATTTATAATTAAAACAATTCTAAACAGATGACATCTGTACATGAATGACAAAAATAATCTTATTGATTGTCATCATCCGTCACTAAAGTAACATTAGCACTAATTGAATACTATTTCTTTTAGTATAATGTAAATACCCATAACCAATACAAACCAACCAAATCCGGTTTTGAGTTTGCTGCCTGCTATCTTGGTTGATAAAAAGATGCCTATAAAGATGCCTATCACAGCAGAAGCCGTAAACATAGCTAGCAGTTTCCAGTCGAGCGTGGCATTACCTTGCATATCACCGATAAATCCTATGAGAGACTTGGCCGCTATGATAAATAGAGAACTCCCTACGGCAAGCTTCATAGGCATACGAGCCAGCAGTACCAATGCAGGTATAATCAAAAAACCTCCGCCTGCACCTACCAAGCCTGTAAGTATACCTACTACTGTACCTTCGAGTAGTATCATGGGATAGTTGTATCGCATAGGTTTATCTTCCGACTCTTCCTTCTGCTTGCTTGGACGTATCATCGACACCGAAGCCATTATCATCACTATGGCAAAGAGCAGCATCAATGCGACATTTTTTGTAATATCCATATTGCCAATCGAGTGGATATGCTCAGGAATCATGGGCACTATCCACTTTCGTGTAGCATACACAGCCGCTATAGAAGGTGCACCAAATATTACTACCGTTTTAAAATCGACTTTTTTCTGCACCGCACTTTGTATGCCACCTACCAATGCGGTACTACCTACTATAAATAACGAATAGGCCGTAGCCAACACGGGTTCTACTCCCATAATATATACCAGTATAGGTACTGTAAGTATCGACCCTCCACTGCCAATTAGCCCCAGCGAAATACCTACTAAAGCTGCCAATATAAAACCTAATACCATCATGTTTGTAATACTTTACCGACCACTCAATATAAGTAGTAGAAGGCAAATTTGCAACATCGAATTAGAATTCAACGTGACATAAGTAACAAGTACCTAAAGTTATAGCTTGGCAAAGGTATCACCCTGACGCATATCGCCACTCGTATAGCCTAGCTTAAACCAGTACATACGTTGCTCTGACGTACCATGCGTAAACGCATCGGGCACTACATGCCCTTGAGCCTGCTTTTGTAATCGATCATCGCCTACTGCATTGGCCGCACTCAATGCTTCTTCTATATCGCCGGGCTCCAGCACTTTATTGTACTTATCATTATAATGAGCCCACAAGCCCGCATAAAAATCGGCTTGCAACTCCAAAGACACCGAGAGCCTATTGGCTTCCGCCTCACTCCTACCCCGTTGTAGCTGTCGCATTTTGTTGGTCGTGCCCAACTGATGCTGCACATGATGCCCCACCTCATGAGCAATTACATAAGCTAGCGAGAAATCGCCATGAGCGCCAAGACGTTTTGTAAGATCATCAAAAAAAGATAAGTCGATATAAATCTTTTCATCTGCCGGGCAATAAAAAGGTCCTGTCTGCGAGCTAGCTCCACCACAACCCGACTGCACCGAATTGCGAAATAAGACCAGAGTAGGTTTGCGATAGGTCATCCCATTTTGTTTGAAAATATTATCCCATATCTCTTCGGTGTCGGCCAACACTACGGATACAAATTGTGCCAAATCGCGCTCCTGATCCGTTTGCTGCAACTCACCGGTCTGCTGCGTGCTTGGCTGCTGCGAAGCCAACTCTGTCAATAATTTTTGAGGATCTCCTCCCATCAGTAAGCCGATGAGGAGTACAATAATTCCCAGACCGCCACCGAGTGCTACTTTGCCTGCACCTCCGGCTCGGCGATCTTCTACATTGTCGCTACCGCGACGTCCTTGCCATTTCATGTGTTATACTTTTTCACCGTAAAAATACTCGAAAAGAACACATGCTACTTATTTTTTTTGAAGACCGGCATACGATCATCAATCATCAGCAGTCGCGCTATCCACTATATCCCTCAGCCCTATACACAAGGCCTGCCCTGCTTCGGGGATGCCGTTCCTATCACGTCTAGCTTTCATCGTACTGTACTCTATGCAGCAGTCTCAAGCCCCCATACTTTCGAATGCTACATTCATATTCTATGCACTTATCACATAGCACTCCTATTCCTATTCGAATCTCGATGTACCTTTGACAAAAAACAGTATGAAGCCATGTATCTTGCCTGTCAAAGGAGTATATCCTACTATACCCGACTCTTGCTTTGTAGCTCCCAATGCCACGGTAGTGGGCGATGTAGTGATGGGAGAAGAATGTAGTGTATGGTTCAACGCAGTGGTACGTGGCGATGTCAACAGTATTCGTATGGGACGCAAAGTGAATATACAGGATGGTGCTTGTATCCATTGCACATACGAAAAAACCAAAGTGATACTAGGCGATCACGTATCGGTGGGGCACAATGCTATAGTACATGGCTGCACCGTAGAAAATAATGTACTCATAGGTATGGGTGCTATCGTAATGGATAATGTGCACATAGGTACCAACACAATCATTGCTGCGGGAGCGGTAGTACTAGAAAACACGCAGTGTGAAAGCGGCAGTATCTATGCCGGTGTACCTGCACGCAAAGTAAAAGACATATCACAAGAATTAATCCACAACGAAATAGATCGTATCGCCAATAATTACAAGATGTATAGTAGCTGGTTTAAAACCGACTAAGGTTGAAAATCGATGCCACTTTTTATTATAAAGGTAATATCCCCTTTTTTGTTTCCTTCCCAGGTATAAAGCACACCTGCCGATACTACTTTTTTTCCTTTGAGATTACCCGCTTTGATTTCGGCTTCGGCTTCCATGAGTAGCTCTTGTGTCGAAAAGCTGACACCATCGTCTGCTATCACTTCACTAGGGTTGCAGGTAGCGGGTATTTTATTCCATTCGGCGGCTTTGTTGCCTGCTCCGATACAGGTAAGTGTATGTACTGATTTTTCGGTATTGCAAGTATGCGATTCTGTCACGGTCATAAAGCCTTTGGAGCCCCCACCCTTTTTGCTAATAGTGATAATGGAAGCTTGCATGGAAAGTGCTAAGGTGAGGAAACTGATGAGTGATAAAACTATTTTTTTCATACGATAATTTTTTTCGAAGATAAGTATTTGTGTCTAATTGTGCAATAACTCTCTCATATGTAAACGCTAGATTTCATACAGAGAGTAGCCGGCAGCCGGATAGTAGTGAAGAGCCCGCAAGAGACGATGCTAGCGAGGCCATGGCAGGAGGGGCGTAGGAACGGAGCCCCCTCCTGCCATAGGGCTCGCAGCATCGGCGATGAGGACTCGCAACGGATAGCCGTGCATGCCCCAAAAAATTGAATTGTTGGTACGTAATCATGGTGACGTGTAGTTTGCAGTTTGTGTTTATATTCGTCGGCAAATCCCCATGTATGTTTGCCCTAAATCAGGAGAATGAATTGCGCCAACTCACGGTATCTCTGAAAAACAAAACCTTTTCATCTGACGAGATTCATCAACTCCGTCAGATAATAGAATATGCAGACTGGTGCTATTATGTGCAGGATAATCCATTGCTTGCGGATGTAGAGTATGATGCATTGTTTGCTCAACTCAAAAAGCTGGAAGAGAAACATCCGGAGTTAATTACGACCAATTCTCCCACGCAGCGAGTGGCCCGCGGACTTCATAGCGAATTTGTCTCTGTGACTCACTGGGTACCTATGCTGAGCTTAGAAAATAGCTATAATGCTGAAGACCTCATAGACTGGGACCGTAAGTGCAGGGAGCTAAGCAACACCTCGGAGATTGAATACTGCGTGGAGCCCAAGTATGATGGTGCTAGCATTTCCTTACTGTACGAAGACGACCAGCTGCTGCGCGCTGCCACCAGAGGCAATGGTGTGGAGGGTGATGATATCACGACGAACGCCAAGCAGATCCGAAGTATTCCTCTACATAGCCCCTTGCACCTGCGCAATACCCGACAAATCGAAATTAGAGGTGAGGTAGTACTGACGAAAAAAAACTTTGCAGCATATAATCGATTATTGATAGAAAATAATATGCCTCCATTGGCAAACGCTCGAAATGCAGCCAGTGGTAGCTTGCGTATAAAAGACCCGGCAGAAGTGGCAAAGCGCAATTTGGATGTGTTTTTGTACCACGTAAGTTATCGCACTGCAGATGATGATTTAGTTCCAGATAAGTATTGGCACACGCATTATCAAAGCTTACAATCATTGAGTGAACTTGGATTCAAAACTTCACTCGCAAACACAAAGAGATTTGACAACATTGAAGGGGTCATTGAATATGTGCAGGAGGTAGAAAACAAACGAGATGATTATCCCTACGAAATTGATGGCATGGTGATCAAAGTGAATCGCCTGGATCTGCAAGATAAAATAGGACAGACCAGTCATCATCCTCGCTGGGCTATCGCCTTCAAATTCAAAGCTAGGCAGGCCACAAGTAAGCTATTAGGCATAGAGTATCAAGTGGGCAGAACCGGTAGTGTAACCCCCGTAGCCAAAATAGAACCCGTGGCGGTGGGTGGTGTGACGATTAGCTCTATCTCGCTCTTCAATGAAGATGTGATACGCGAAAAAAATCTGATGATAGGTGATTCAATCCTCGTAGAGCGTGCCGGTGATGTAATTCCCTATATTGTAAAATCCTTTGCAGAGCTTCGTAATGGAAATGAATCTCCTATTCAATTTCCAACGGTATGCCCCGTGTGCGTATCTCCTCTCGTAAAACCAGATGGTGAAGCGGTAGCTCGCTGTATGAACTATCATTGTAAAGCACAATCGGTGGAGCGTATCATCCATTTTACCTCCAAAAATGCGATGGATATTCGTGGCTTGGGCGATGCGATCGTGCGTAAGTTTTATGATGAAAAATTTATTCAAACTATAGCGGATATCTATTGTTTGCCCTACGAAAAAATAGGTTTGCTAGATGGCTTCGGCGAAAAAAGTATTCAAAATCTGAAAGAATCGATTGAAAAATCAAAATCACAATCACTAAACCGATTATTATTTGGCTTGGGCATACGATATG
>DAIUCL010000165.1:0-5776 GCA_036846185.1 Chitinophagaceae bacterium | reverse complement strand
GATATATATCTATCGGACTAAAAAAAAGCCCGAAGCAATCACTATTATATATAATAGATATCATCATCTTATTTATGGGATATGTCTGAAATACCTCAAAGAACCAGACTATGCCAAAGACTCTATGATGAATATATTCGAGAAGTTGTTGGACGATGTATTCAAACATGATATAAAAATATTCAAATTTTGGATACACCGTGTGACGCAAAATTACTGCTTGATGGAGATCCGTAAGAAAAAATCTACCAGTCCTTTTTTGATAGAATTGAAGGAAAGCATTATGGAATCCGAACATCATTCGCATCCTACAAATGACATAGAAGAATCCCTACAAATCATGGAATATCATTTAGAATCATTACCCGAAGAACAAAAGTCTTGTATAAAACTCTTTTATCTTGAAAAAAAATCTTATGTAGAAATACAAGCTATCAGCGGCTATACCTTTGGTCAAGTAAAAAGCTTCATTCAAAATGGGAAACGAAACCTAAAACTAAAAATCACTGAAAGTCTCTCACATGACTGAACTAGAGAATATATGGAATCATAGCTCCTGCCTCACTAAGGATCAAATCATCGATTATTTAAACGCTTCGATGAGCAAAGAAGAAGTGCGTGTAGTAGAAATGCATATCAACGACTGCCCCTTATGTTCCGATGCTATCGATGGTATTTTGGAACATTCATTGAGTAATTCTGAAGATCTTCTTCTCAAGAGCCAACAACAATTTCAAGATTTATTATCCAGCAAAAACGAACTTAAAAAATCAGAGCCACAAGTCATCGAAACAACTCCTGTAAAAGCGCACTCTACCAAACCTAACCTAAAACCTCACTGGAAGAAATGGTATATCGCAGCTGGATTATTAATTCTTTTGTCGGGCGCCTACAGCGTCTATTACATCACAGAGCAGATACCACAAAAAAATACTGTTAGCCTAAACACTCATTCGTCAGTTGTGGAAAAAAAAACAAGCTCTCCACCCAAAGAAGTACATGTATTGACGGTAGACCCCTACGAATCTAAATCCACAGATATACCTCCGACTCCTTCAAGAGAAGAAACTTCTCAAATAGCCGTAATTGAAACTAAAAACTCCAACGCAGATATTGTTGCCCCCCCACCTCCTACTCAACTGTCTCAAACACCTCAAAAAACTATTTTGGCCGACGAGCCTCCTATAACAACTTCCCAAGTAGCTGCGATAGAATCAGATGCCCCTCTAAATACACCAACGATTGTTACTGATAATTCAGAAAAAACTAACTTCAATACAGACGAATCTTTGAGCACCAATAACTTTAACGATTTTGTCAATGCAAATAAAAAAGCAACTACTTCTAGCGAAAGAAAGAGAGCAATTGCACCGACTATTTTGAAGGAAGCTGCAAGAGCTACTTCAATCACAGAATCTGTTTCCTCATCGGCTGTTTCAGACAAACCTAGTTCACAAGAATTGAACCTTGAAAATGCAATTAAAGATTATGAAAAAGGCTACTTCGTAAAAAGTATCCAAAGCTTTGAAAAACTCCTTTCAACTCCGGGAAATAATGATGTAAATGAGATAAAATTGTATCTCGCAAAAGCTTATCACAAAACAGGAAATAATCAGAAAGCAATTTTGCTCTTAAATGAACTAGTTAATGATCCCAGACATGGGAGCTCTGCTCAAGAATTGTTAAAAAAATGGACTAAATAATACATGACAAGTCAGCTACATCAATACCACGAATCATTACCTGAAGAGTACAAAACTATCTGCGAAAAATTAGACTCACTTATAAACGCTGTATTACCTCATGCTGACAACAAAATATGGCACAAGCATCCTGTGTGGTTTTTAAATGAAAACCCCATAGTTGGCTATAGTTTGCAAAAAAAAGGACTAAGACTAATGTTCTGGAGTGGTGCTGATTTTGAAGAAGATCTATTGAATTATAGGGGCACTAAATTTAAAGATGCATCCATATTCTTCAACAATGCTAGTGAACTTAACGAAAAAGATATCATCCGATGTTTACACAAATCCCAAACGATACAATGGGATTATAAAAACTTGATTAAACGAAAAGGGAAACTTGAAAAACTAATTATTCCATGACTACCACACCGGAACACGACCAGCGAATGGCCAATATGAGCTTTGCAAGCGTATTTCCTCATTATGTAAGCAAAATTGAGCGAAAAGGACGTACGATTGACGAATTGTACCAAATCATAGAATGGTTGACTGGCTTTACGAAGCCGCAATTACATAATATCATCAACGAAAATATTACATTTGCTGAGTTTTTTGACAGAGCCAATCTCCATCCTAATGCTTCACTAATAAAAGGAAGTATCTGTGGATACAAAATAGAGGATATCCAAAATCCAATTACACGAAAGGTCAGATATCTCGACAAAGTAGTAGATGAATTGGCAAAAGGAAAAAAAATAGAAAAAATTATGCAACGCTGCTAAGCCCCTCATCAATACAATGTCACCTTTTTTACATAATCATCTATATTAGAAAATTCAAAAGTCGGATACAAAGCGGAGAACTTACCGGCATGCAAACCACCTTTCAAGGGTCGCTTTGCTGGCTGTTTGAGTGCTAATGTACTAAGCGCTTCCAAATGATACTCCTTACCGGGAAAATAGCTCAATACACGTTTTGCCAGCTCCACTCGATTCATCCAGTCGGTAGAAGCTATATGATAAATGCCTGAATGGCCATCGCGCAACAACAAATACATAGCTCTTGCTACATCATAGGCATTGACTGGTGTTGCATATTGATCATAAGGTAATTTTAGTACGATAGGATCTCCCGCCTTACATTGTTGTATAATCCTTGCTACAAAGTTTTTGTGCCTGGCCTCATCCCCATACACATTTGTAATTCGCAATACCAAGGCAGCCCCCCCCATTTCATTCATTACATATTGCTCGGCTTCCAATTTGTGCTTGGCATATATACTCAAAGGATTTACTTGATCTTCTTCCGTATACATCCCTCTCTGACCATCAAATACATAATCAGTGGAAATATAGACAAATCGTGCATGATATTTCTTGGCCAACGCTACCAGATTTTTTGTAGATATTACGGTTTTTGAATAACTTTCCTCTACCTCTTGCTCGCAATAGTCAACATGCGTGAGAGCACCACAATGCACGATTACCTCGGGTGCAAACGCATCTATATCCACATTCATCGGATGATTTGGTTCCAGCGTATTGAAATATTGTGTGTGAGGTAATGGATAACTGAGATGAGTTCCCAATACATAACAATTCATGGTGGTAAAATAATCATGTGCATTACCACCTACCAGTCCGGAGGCACCGGAAATAAAGATCTTCATCATGCTAAAATGGGGAGATAAATTCTGACAATGGGAGAAATCCGGCATCACGAGCCGATAGGATAATGTCTTGTGATTGGAGAGGCCAATCCAGACCAAAAGAGTCATATCTTATACCATCATCTGCCTCGCGCTGGTACGATCCATCGACCAAATAGAAAGTACATGTATGAGGCGATAGACTCAAAAAACCATGGGCAAAACCGCGAGGTATATAAAGTGCTCTATGATTCTCCGCCGAAATCTCAGCCATCACATAGCGTCCATACGTAGAAGAATTGGTTCTGAGATCGAGGGCTACATCGAGTATGGCTCCACTCGTACAAAAGATAATCTTTGCATGCTCGTATGGCGGATGGTGAAAGTGCATACCTCTGATTACATGTTGATGAGATAGGGAGTAAAAACTCTCCTTTAGTTGAAAATCTATGCCTTGTTCTAATAGTGCGGTTTGATGAAAGGTCTTGGTAAATTCGCCTCTGGTATCGGATGCCCGAAATTGCTCTATCAGTTTCACCCCAACTATCGCTGTATTGCTTACATGAATATTCATAGTCAGTTCATCATTTTGTAAAATAATCCTGTATTTGTTTTTGACACTTCAAACTGGCCTCTTCCTCGCTCAGATACCAAGCCAAGGTCTCCTTCACCGCTTCTTTAGCATTAAACTTCGGTTTCCATTGTAATTCATGCTTGAGCTTATTTATCGACAATTTTAATATAGCGGCTTCATGCTGTTGGGTTTCAGACCGTTCTATGGTGTAAGTTCCCTTTCCGGCCATTTCGATAGCCAGTCGGGTGAGTTCCTCCACGGTGAGCACATCATCCGATTCCGGTCCGATATTAAAAGCCTTACTAAAGCGAAGAGCTTCCTGCTTGGAGCGAGCTGCCAATAGCAGATAAATGCCCAGAGGTTCTAATACATGCTGCCAGGGTCTTATCGCATCCGGGTTTCGAAGTACTAACACTTGGTCGTTTTGTATAGCTCGTATTATGTCGGGTACTATCCTGTGATCGGCAAAGTCGCCACCGCCTATTACATTGCCGGCTCTCACAGATACCACAGGTTTTGTATATGGAATAGAAGTACTAAAATAAGAAGACCGATAAGAAGATATGATAATCTCACAGGCAGCTTTGCTGGCCGAGTAGGGATCATAGCCTCCAAGTTTATCCGACTCTACAAACGAAGCGCCACTATCATTGTTTTCGTACACCTTATCGGTAGTGACGATAATAGACACACAGTCTTGTGGCAAACGTCGAAGTGCATCGAGTACGTGAGCTGTGCCTTGTGTATTCACCTCAAAGGTGTATAATGGATCCTGATACCCTCTGAGCACGAGTGGTTGTGCAGCCATATGTATAATGTAATCTGGCCGAAAATCGAGCAAAGCCTCACTCAGCTGTTCCTGATTTCGGATATCACCGATCACACTCTGTTCGCAGAGTGTATCACCTTGTACCAGATGATAAAGGTCTTCATCGTGCTCGGGTGCCAAAGCATAGCCTTTCACTCTTGCTCCCATCATCGATAATATCTGCAACATCCAAGTGCCTTTAAAGCCGGTATGGCCTGTTAGGAATACTTTTTTGCCCTCAAAAAAAGGTTTGAGAAATGTAAAATTTACCATGTTTTCCATTGGGGATTCTGTTGCCACATTTTTTCTAATTCTTCTTTATCTCGGAGAGTATCCATACACTTCCAAAAACCTCTATGACGATATGCGGCTATCTGCCGATCCTGTGCCATAGCATACATGGGTTGTCTCTCCCACATGATATCGTCGATATCACTATGCTCCAGATACTGAGCGATGTCGGGTTTTATGACAAAAAAGCCACCATTGATCCATGTGCCACTGTCTTCCGGTTTTTCTTCAAATTGGGTCACCGTTCCTTCTTCGTCCATGCGTACTACCCCAAATCGGCTACCGGGTTGTATCACTGTCATCGTGCATACCTTGCCATGCTGATGATGATATTGTATCAGACTATTGATATCGACATCACTCACGCCATCGCCATAGGTGAGCATAAAGGTTTCGCCTTGTGTATAAGGTAGTACTCTTTTGAGGCGACCCGCCGTCATCGTTTCGAGGCCGGTGTCGATAAGTGTAATTTTGAAAGGTTCCGCATTGGAGTTGTGTACTTTTACGGTATTGTCTGCCAGGTCGACCGTCACATCGGTATTGTGTACAAAATAGTTGGCAAAGTACTCTTTGATCATCCAGCCTTTGTAACCACAGCACACGATAAATTCGGTATGCCCATAGGATGCATATATTTTCATAATATGCCACAATATCGGTTTGCCACCTATTTCTATCATAGGTTTGGGTTTGAGATGGCTTTCTTCGGAGATACGTGTACCCATGCCTCCGGCAAATAGGACTACTTTCATAGTGTATAACTGTATATG
>DAIUCL010000164.1:0-5798 GCA_036846185.1 Chitinophagaceae bacterium | reverse complement strand
TAATAAAGACGATAAATTAACAAAATAAGTTTGAAACACTTTTTGATATATTTTTTTTCATAATACATATGACATTTTGCAGAAAGGTTGTAATTTTATCCGTGTTTGCCATCTTATTAGCCGGATTAGGCATGGGATTATTTATGTCCATCTCTGTGGGGCCTACCATATTTGCGATTCTGCGATATAGTGTCAACAGTGGATGGAAAGCAGGTATTAGTTTTATCATAGGCGTTTCTCTGAGCGACATCCTTTATGTAGTGATTGCCAATTTTATGACCGATTGGCTTGCTGCACTGATGCAACATCTCCAACTCATAGGATATATAGGCGCCCTGCTCTTTATTGCCATGGGATTACACGGCTACTTCAAAAAAATAAAAGTTACACGCAATAAAAATGATGATGCCATCATCAAAGGCAAAGACTATACTAAGATATTTGCCAGCGGATTTCTGATGAATACCCTCAACCCGGGTGTAATCATCACATGGCTAACGGCTGTAGCCGCCATTTCTACCATGACGAGCTCAGGCAGATTTGTATTTTTTTGTTCCTGCCTATCGCTCATCTTATCTATCGATTTACTAAAGGTGCTTACCGCACAAAAATTACGCAAAAAACTCACCCCGCGCAATATTGTCTATCTCAACCGTATCTCCGCTCTATGCATCCTGGGTCTCGGACTTTTTCTCCTTATCAAAACCATGCTTGGCATCAAAATCGGCTCATTCTAGTGTATATTCGTGCTCTAAATTCATTCGACAATGCCCTTCATTTTAGTTCAAAAGCAACAACAAGTAGCCAAAATCACTCTCAACCGACCCGAAAAGTTTAATAGCTTCTGTCGCGAAATGGCCCTGCAACTGCAAGACGCCCTTCGAGATGCCTCACAAGATGAAAATATTCGATGCATCCTCCTAACCGGTGAGGGCAAAGCATTCTGCGCCGGACAAGACCTTGCAGAAGCGCTCGACGATAATGGCATCGAGCTCCAACAAATAGTAGAAGAACATTACAACCCCATCATACAACTCCTTCGAAGTATCGAAAAACCTATCGTTGCTGCCGTCAACGGTGTAGCCGCCGGCGCCGGTGCCAATATTGCCCTTGCTTGCGATATCGTTATTGCCTGCGAATCGGCCTCCTTCATTCAAGCTTTTTCCAAAATCGGCCTCATCCCCGATAGCGGTGGCACCTATTTTCTACCCCGACTCATCGGTATGCAGCGAGCTAGCGCACTTATGATGCTCGGCGACAAAGTAATGGCTCCCGAAGCAACGCAGATGGGCATGATTTACAAATGTTACTCCGACGAATCTTTTGCTACCGAAGTAGAAAAACTGACTCTTACCCTTGCCCAAATGCCCACCAAAGGAATAGGGCTCACCAAACGAATACTCAACGAAAGTATCACTAATAACTTGGAGCAACAGCTGAATGCTGAGCGCGACCTTCAAGTAATGGCCGCCGACTCCTGCGACTATCGCGAAGGCGTACAGGCTTTTCTCGAAAAACGAAAACCAGTATTCAAAGGGCAATAGCCCCACTTCACGCATTTCCTCTTATTTTTCGTTGGGGGCTATCATCCCATCAGCCCACATCATCGACTCTCCCGTCCCCTTCAGGGTACGCTTCGCTCCCGTGCTCCGCCCTAGGCTACGCACCGCCTCGTGCCTCGTCGCCTTGCGGGCACGGCAGCCTCCAGGCAGCAGCTACATTAGTCAACACTCTCTCCCTTCATGCCGCCATGTACTTTGCTCAATCATCGGTAGCTCAATAAAACATAACACAAACATCATTATGCCACCAAGATCATAACTAGTGTATGCATTCGACGATCAATACCAGCTAAATCTCATATACACATCACGTATGCAGCTATTGCATTTGATGCACAATGAAAAAGACGATGAACCCTAGCCGAGATCGCAGCGGTATCCTCTGCCACCCTCAAAGGGGGCAGAGATACAAGCGAAGAGCTCGACGTAGATGCTCCATCCTCCTTGCGATGAGCTCCAAAAAACTATTATTCTTTATTGCGTTAATTATTACATGTACCGAATGTTATGTAATGCACCTCTAGTATTCAGCCATACACTTCCTGCAAATAGATATATTCTTTGGGGTATAATACTTATTAAAATGCCGTTCGGATATATTGGTTACATTTGTGAGAGAAAATTTCAGCCATTGAGAAAAGTCATAGTCATCGGTTCCGGATTCGCCGGATTGTCCAACGCTTGCTATCTAGCCAAGCATGGCTATGACGTGACGGTGATTGAAAAGAACGAACAAACGGGTGGTAGAGCCAGAAAATTTTCGAAACTCGGATACACATTCGACATGGGACCCAGCTGGTACTGGATGCCCGATGTATTTGACAGCTTTTTTGCCGACTTTGGCAAAAAAACCTCCGACTACTATTCACTCACCCGACTCAACCCTTCCTACCGTGTCGTTTTTGGCAAAGACAACTTCATCGACGTACCCTCAGACCTCAACGAGCTTAAAGCACTTTTCGAACGTATTGAACCCGGGAGCGCAACTAAACTGGATCAGTTTCTCAGCGAAGCTGCCTACAAGTATGAAGTAGGCATGAAAGATCTTGTACACAAACCCGGACTCTCTCTACTCGAATTTGCCGACTGGCGAGTGGTGAGTGGCCTTTTTAAACTTCATTTAGTAGAATCCTTCCATAGCTATATCCGCAAGTATTTTACAAATCCCCAATTAATCCAACTTCTCGAATTTCCGGTACTCTTCCTAGGTGCACAACCCAAAGATATACCGGCATTATACAGCCTCATGAACTATGCGGATATCCAACTTGGCACATGGTACCCCAAAGGCGGCATGAACAAGATTGTAGAAGCAATGACTCAGTTAGCTACCGAACTGGGAGTGAGTTTCAAACTCTGCGAAACAGTCGAAGAAATCATTTCAAAACAAGGAAATGCCACTCATGTAAAGACCAACAAAGCGACCTATGCTTGTGACCTTATCGTAGGCAGTGCCGACTATCATCATATCGAACAAGCACTGTTACCAGCTTCCGCACGTAATTATTCTAATCATTATTGGGAGCAACGTACGCTTGCCCCTTCCTCCATTATTTTTTACTTGGGTATCAACAAGCGTGTTGCACATCTTCTGCATCATACCCTATTCTTCGATGCAGACTTTGCACTACACGCCAAAGAAATCTACGCTCATCCTCAGTGGCCTAGTAATCCCCTCTTTTATGTATCTGCTACCACCAAGACAGAACCCGATGGTGCACCCGAAGGATGCGAAAATATATTCATCCTCATACCCACCGCTCCCGGACTAGCCGAAGACAATACCATACTCGACAAGTACTTCCAGATAGTAATCGATCGCCTGGAATCCTTCACCGGAGAGTCTATCAAACCGCATATTGAATACAGACGAGATTATGCTCACAACAATTTTGTTCAAGATTACAATTCATTCAAAGGCAATGCGTATGGCTTAGCCAATACCCTCAGACAAACCGCTATACTAAAACCTAGTATACGCAACAAAAAAATTAAAAACTTATTCTATACCGGACAGCTGACAGTACCCGGACCGGGCGTACCTCCATCGCTCATCTCCGGCAAGTTAGTGGCTGATTATATTGCTAAACAAAAACGATAACACTATGGCCCACAAATCACTTTTTGACAAAGTTTGCTTCGAAACCAGCAAATACACCACCAAGCAGTATAGCACTTCGTTTTCTTCTGCTATCCGACTACTTAATAATCGCTTTCACGAACCCATATACAATATTTATGGCTTCGTACGATTTGCCGATGAAATTGTCGACTCCTTTCACGATTACGACAAATCTATACTACTCGCCAGATTCAAGGAAGATACCTACCTGGCAATTGAACAAAAAATTAGCCTCAATCCTATCCTTAACAGCTTTCAAAAAACCGTGCATGAATACAATATCCATCAAGAATTGATCGACACCTTCTTGAAAAGTATGGAAATGGACCTCAACAAAAAAGAATATACCAAAGAAGAATACGACGAATACATTCTAGGTTCTGCCGAAGTAGTGGGTCTCATGTGTCTTAAAGTTTTTGTAGAACGCGATGAGGTTCTCTACAACGAATTAAAACCCTCTGCCATGCGGCTAGGTAGCGCCTTCCAAAAGATCAACTTCCTTCGCGATCTGCGCGAAGACTCTCTAGAACTCAATCGAGTGTATTTCCCCGGTATTGATATCACCCAATTTGATGCGCATACTAAAGCCACTATCGAAGCAGACATCGAAGCAGACTTCAAAGCAGGCTATGAAGGTATTCTCAAACTACCTAAAAGCGCTCGTTTTGGAGTATATCTGGCCTATATCTACTATACCCAACTTTTCAAAAAAATAAAAAAAGTAGACCCCGCCAAAGTGATGAGTGAACGCATACGTGTACCCGATTCCGAAAAACTATTACTAGTATTCAACTCATATGTGCGCCATAATCTAAACTTACTTTAATGCCCTTCGAAGAAGTCATATTAGTAGACCCCCTCGATAATGCCATAGGTCGTATGGAAAAACTCGAAGCACACCGAAAAGGTCTGATGCATCGCGCCTTTTCTGTACTAATATTCAACGACAATAATGAACTACTACTTCACCAAAGAGCCTATGAAAAATATCATAGCGGTGGTCTTTGGACCAACACCTGCTGCGGACACCCTCGCCCCTCCGAAGTGACTATACAAGCAGCACAACGGCGTCTTAAAGAAGAGATGGGATTCGAAACCACTTTGCATAAGCTATACGATTTCACCTATCAAACCTCTCTCACGCATGAGCTTAGCGAACATGAATTTGACCATGTATTTGTAGGCCACTTCAACGACATACCTACACCCAACCCTGCTGAGGTATCAGACTGGCAATACATACCTATACCCCAACTCCAAAAGCACCTGAGCGCCAAACCTCATCAATACACCTACTGGTTCAAGCTCATCATGCAAAAACTCATCGAAAATCAGATTCCTATCAACAATCACATTATTACTCCATGATTATCCTTATCAACACACTAGTCGTCATTGCCACCTTTATCGTCATGGAAGGTGTGGCGTGGTTCTCACACAAATACATCATGCATGGTTTTTTATGGAACCTACACGAAGATCATCATTACAAAGGAGAAGGACAGTTCTTTGAAAAAAACGACAGCTTCTTTCTAATATTTGCAACACCTAGCGCCAGCAGTTTCATCTTCGGATCCATCATGGGCTTAGACAAACCCATATTTTGGATCGGAGTCGGTATCGCTCTCTATGGCATAGCCTACTTTCTTATCCACGATGTATTTATACACCAACGATTCAAATGGCTGCGAAACGCCAATTCAGCCTATTTCAGAGCTATACGAAGAGCGCACAAAGTGCATCATAAAAGACTGGGCAAAGAAGATGGGGAATGCTTTGGTATGCTATGGGTACCACTCCGCTATTACAAAGAAGCGCAAAAAGACATAGACAGGCTAAAGTCTGCATAGCTTTATACTAAAAGCCTCCCTTTTTAGTAACAAAACAAAATTAGTCGGAGCTCGACGTCGCTACTCTTCCCTTCTACGTCGAGCTCTTCGCTTGTATCTCCCCGCTGCTCCGCTTCTAGACCCACACACAGCAGGGAGGATACCACTGCGATCTCGGCTATTGCTCATCGTCTTTTTCTTCATTCGCCATACCCAATACATATTAGGTATTCGCACACATTATATCGAATACATCGCTGCCCCCCCCCTAGCACAGCACACATG